>JBOGKI010000072.1:0-12356 GCA_050745605.1 Terriglobia bacterium
GATCAAGTAAAACAAAACAAACGACAATAAAAATTGATGAGACAAAACAAACCCAAGAACAAACCTGAGAAATTGCGACAAAATGTAGATAAGTTGTTATGAATGAGCAATATAGGCTGTTACGGCGAACCCGGGAACCCGACAAGTAGTTGAAAACACAGGAAATAACTCCAAATCGAGAGGACCAAAATGTTGCTGGTTGTGGGTTGTGAACGCCTCATCGCCACGACTCTGACGCGACCCTCGTCGCAGCCGCATGTTCCTTGACACAAACCACGCTCATCCCCAACAATGACTCATTGCGCTGAAGGGAACGCCAGCGCGCCTGCGGCGTTGGCCTCCCGGATACAATTTCCATAGGCCCTAGACCCATGGCCGAAAGGACAATTTCTTCGTATGCGATGGAGCAGAGCTTTTATTCCCACCTTGCGCGAGGCGCCTGCGGATGCCGAAGCGCCGAGTCACCAGCTTCTTTTGCGAGCGGGTTACATTCGACAAGTCTCGGCCGGTATTTACGCGCATCTGTTCCTCGCGCACCGGTCCTTCCTGAAGATCACCCAGATTATCCGTGAGGAAATGAACCGCATCGGGGCACAGGAATTCAACCTGCCGGTGATCAATCCGGCGGAACTGTGGAAGCAATCCGGCCGGTGGGACCAGGTGGACGTGATCTTCAAGTTTAGGGATCGAAATCAGCATGATCTTTGCCTGGGCATCACGCACGAAGAGGAAATGACCAACATCGCGCGCAGCGAGCTGCGCTCTTACCGGCAGCTTCCCCAGATCTGGTACCAGATTCAAGCCAAGTTCCGCGACGAGCCCCGGCCGAAGTCCGGCCTGCTGCGCCTGCGGCAGTTCCTCATGAAGGATTCGTATTCCTTCGACCTGAATGAAGCAGGTCTCGACGTGAGCTATCAGAAGCACGTCGAAGCTTATCATCGGATTTTCCAACGCTGCGGCCTGCGCTTTCTGCATGTCGAAGCGTTTTCCGGGATGATGGGCGGGAAAGTGTCGAGCGAGTTCACCGCTCCGTCCGACGTGGGCGAGGATTCGATCGCCGTCTCCGACTGCGGCTACGCTGCAAACTTCGAAAAGGCGCAGTCGCAGCCTAAGCCGATTGACAATTTGCCTGGGGATTTGGCTCCGGAGCCTTTTCCCACGCCCGGCCAAAAAACGATTGACGACCTTGTGAAGTTCACGGGCGAAAGCCCGGCGCGCATGATCAAAACGCTCGATTTCATGGTCGAGAGCCAGCCCGTCGTCATCCTACTTCGTGGCGATCATATATTGAGTGAAACCAAGCTGGCCGCCGCACTGGGCACGGCGGTTTTCCGGCCCTCGACCCCGGAGGAGGCGTTGGCATTGCACGGAGCGCATCTTGGGTCGCTCGGGCCGGTCGGGCTCCAGAGTGTCCGGATCATTGCGGACCGTGCGTTGGAGGGTCGGAAAAACCTGGTGGCGGGCGCCAATCGCGACGGCGAGCACCTGCGGAACGTGACTCCCACTCGTGACTTTACCGCTGAATATCACGATGTGCGGGAGGTGTCCGCAGGCGATCCCTGTATTCGCTGCGGCCAGCCGTTGCGTGTGACCCAGGCCATCGAGCTGGGACACGTCTTCAAGCTGGGCCGACGGTATTCCGAGGCGATGCACGCCACGGTGCTGGATGAAGCCGGCAAGGAAGTGACGCTGGTGATGGGTTCCTACGGCATTGGGGTGGAGCGCATCCTGAGCGCCGCCGCGGAGCAAAATCACGATAAAGACGGCCTGTTCCTGCCCCGCCCCATTGCCCCGTTTGATGTCATCCTCACCGCCGCCAACATGGATGATGCGGCCGTGCGCGCCGCCGCCGAATCGCTCTATGAGGAGCTGGTCAAGCATCACATTGACGTGCTCTTTGACGACCGCGATGAGCGGCCTGGCGTGAAATTCAAGGATGCGGACCTGATCGGCGTTCCTTTCCGCATCACCATCGGAAAGCGGAAGCTGGACCAGGGGTTGGCTGAACTCGTGGAGCGCTCGACAAAGCAGGTGACGGATGCTAAGCTTCGAGATGTAATCCCAGCGTTGCAGGAAAAGCTGGGACAATAGCTCGCGGGGGCTCGAGGGGGCTGTTTTGGAGTCCGCAGCAGGCACGGGCGAAGACAGTAGGAAGGAATGGAGGACGCGACCAACGGACCGCTCCATGAGCCTTCTTGGACTTGCTTGGAGCGGATATCGAAAATGTCAACCCTCGATTCTGGCCGGGGCCGGCTAAAAGGCATTATCACGCTCGTTATTCTAGCGGCGATCGTGTACTTTGCCGTTAAAACGATTCCGGTCTATGTCCAGAATTACGAGCTTGCGGACTACATCCAGAACCTTGCCGTTCAGGCCACCGTATCGCGGGCGCCCGGCCCGGACATCCAGCGCAACGTGGTGGACAAAGCTCACAGCCTGGGATTGCCTGTCACCTTTGACGACGTGCATGTCTCGTCCACGATGGATGGCGTGAAAATCTTGGTCGATTACCTAGTTCCCATCGATTTGATGGTTTACACGCTCCCCTTGCACTTCAAACCCTCAGCAGAAAACCGGGCATTGTAGATGTCAGCGCCCGTCAAAAAGTCCGGCCTCAAGAAGCCCGCTCGCCGCAAGCCGTCATCACCTCGCCTCCATGCTCTGGCGTTGAACGCGCTGGAAGTCCTGATCAACTGGAAGAAAGAGATCACGGTCGTCGCGGTGGCGCTCGTCTTAATCGCAGCGGGCGTATTCCTCCACTATTACGTGCGATTCTCGCAGATGATCGATGCGCGGTTGAGCGGCGCCGTCTTTGACAATCCCTCCCTGGTATTCTCGGCCCCGGTCGAAGTGGACGTGGGTGAGGCCGTGACTCCGGACCAGTTGGTGGCGCGCTTGCGGCGGGCCCTCTATACCGAAGGGAAATTACGCAACCCGGAGACTGGAGCATACCAGTTGACGGGAACGCGGCTGGAGATTGAGCCGGGCGCGGCTTCCTTCCTCCACGATGGTCCAGACCGCCAAGACCCAGCGGCGCTGAACTTCAGCTCCGGCCGGCTGGTTTCCATCACAGATCTTTCCAATGGCCAGCACGTCAGCCACTATCTGCTGGAACCGGAATTGATCACCACACTGTTCGGCCAGAACCGCGCCAAGCGCCGCGTGGTGGGTTACGACGAGCTGCCGAAGGACCTGAGGGATTCCATTCTGGCGGCGGAAGACCGCAGATTCTTTTCCCACTTCGGCGTGAACATCTACCGCATTTTTGCCGCGGCGGTGGCCGACATTCGCGCCGATTCGCGCGTGCAGGGCGCCAGCACACTCACCATGCAACTGGCGCGCAACTTCTTTCTCTCGCCCCGCCGCACCTTCAAGCGCAAGATCGAAGAGATTATGCTGGCGATAATGATGGAGCAGCGCCTGAGCAAGCAACAGATCTTTGAGCTCTACGCGAACCAAGTCTACCTCGGCCAGCGTGGCAGCTTTTCCATCTACGGGATGGGCGAAGCGGCGGATGCCTATTTCAGCAAGGACGTGAAGGATCTCACCCTGCCCGAAGCGGCGTTGCTCGCCGGCGTCATTCGCGGGCCCAACCTCTATTCCCCCTACAAATACCCGCGCCGCGCCAGGGATCGCCGGAACACCGTCTTGCGTCTGATGCTGGAGGATAAGTACATCACGCCCCGCCAGGCGGCGGAGGCAGAGGCTGCGCCGCTGGGTGTGGCGGCGCGCAACATGGGCGGCAGCCAGGCTCCTTATTTCGTGGACCTGGTTAAGGACCGTCTCTCCTCGCGGTTTTCCCAGCAGGATCTTCTTTCTCAGAGTTATCGCATTTATACCACGCTCGACCCCGCCTTGCAGAGGGCCGCTTCTGCCGGAGTTCTCGAAGGCATGAAGGATGTGGACAAAGAACTCAAGAAGAGGCATCCTGCCAAAAGACTGGCTCCACCGGACCCTGATGAGCCGCAGGTGGCGCTGGTGGCTCTGAATCCGCACACCGGCGCAGTCCGCGCCCTGGTCGGTGGACGCAACTATGCCGTCAGCCAGCTTGACCATGCTCTGGCCAAACGGCAGCCCGGCTCAACCTTTAAGCCCTTTGTGTATGCCACGGCGCTCAGCTCCGGCGTCGACAACTCCCAGCCGGTGATCACGCCCGCGACGATTCTTCAGGATGTGCCGACCACGTTCCAGTTCGGCAACCAGACTTACGAGCCCAAAGATTACAAGGATGAGTACCACGGCTTTGTAACCGTGCGGGAGGCGTTGGCGCTTTCGTTGAACGTGGCCACCGTGAACCTCGCGCAAATGACGGGATACGACAAGATTCGTGATCTGGCGATGGCCGCAGGCTTCGGCTCGCAAATTGAGGCCACGCCTGCCATCGCCCTCGGCGCTTATGAAACCACGCCGCTCGACCTGGCCGGTTCCTACACCATTTTTGATAATCTCGGCGAGTACGTGGCGCCGCGACTGATCCTGGCGGTAAAGGATTCAAGTGGCAGGGTACTTTACCAAAGCCAGAAAGTGACCCGCGCGGTGCTCGATCCACGCGTCGCCTACCTCATGGACAACCTGCTTGAAACCGTCATCGATCACGGGACGGCCGAGGGAGCTCGCGCCCGGGGGTTTATCGCTCCCGCCGCCGGCAAGACTGGCACCTCCCATGACGGATGGTTCGCGGGCTTTACTTCCAATCTGATTTGCGTCACCTGGGTTGGCTATGACGATGACCGGCAGCTAAATCTTTCCGGGGCCAGCTCGGCTCTCCCCGTGTGGACGGCTTTCATGAAAAAGGCCATCGAATTGCCGGAATACCACGATGTTCATCCCTTCGTGCCGCCACTGGGCGTGATTACGGCGCCGGTCGATTCGAAGACGCTGACGCTGACTGCCGCCAACCCTTTGAGCAGTCCCGATGAGGTCTACATTGATGGAACGCAGCCCGAATCCGGAAGCCTGGGCGCGAAGCTGGCGGGGATCATCCGCAAGGTGCTTCCGTTCAAGGGACCTGCTTCCAAGGGCCAGGCTGAGAGTGCAGCCTCGCCCGCATCCCAGGCGCCCACTGCGGCTGCTGTCACGGGTGGCCAAGGTTCGTCTGGATCAGTTGACTCTTCAACCGGCATGGCGCAAACTATTCCCCAGGCGGGGAAGGGGCCGGTGAGAAAGACGCAAGGTGGAGTATTCAAGAAGTTTCTCTCCATCTTTAAGCACAAGAAGGCGAAGCAGGAGAATCCGCCGCCAGAAAACGATCCCGACCCTTGAAGACGGCGGCCGCCCACCGCGCCCAGCACACGCTTGGCCTCTTGAACGGAGGTGAACGGTGAGAAGGACTCTCAGGATCCGGCAGCCTCTTCCCTTTCGGGTGGGATTGTTATTGGGCTTCGTTGGGTGTGCTGTGTTCTTGCCACGCCTCAACGCCGCGGACCTGCCGCAAACCGAGCCCATTCCCACGCATGCTTCCCGAACCACCGTGGCGCCCACTCCCTCTCCCACGGTCCTCACCCTCGAGATGCGCGGCGACATTTATATGGCCCGCAAGTCCTACGAGGACGCGGTAGACTACTACTACCGGGCCTTGCGCCAGACCGGCTTCTCCAACGCCGCTCTCTGGAACAAGATGGGCATCGCGTACCAGGAAGAAGCTAATCTGCGTTCGGCGCGGAAGGCTTATCAGCGCGCCATCCACGATCAGCGCACGTTCGCGGCGGCGTGGAACAATGTGGGTACCACCTATTACCTCTCTGGCAACGATAAGAAGGCCATTAAGTACTATCAGCACGCCATCACTCTTGAGCCCAACAATGCTTCCTTCCACTTGAATCTTGGGACCGCGTTTTACCACCGGCGCAAGTACCAGAAAACCGTGGAGCAGTACCGCCAGGCCCTGATGCTGGATCCCAACATCCTGATCCAGAATTCGAAGACCGGAACCATCATTGAGGCGCGCGGCTCCGACGTGGAGTATTACTTCTACATGGCCAAAGTTTTCGCATCCCTGGGCCGTAACAGTGAGGCCATCCGCTACCTGCGCCATGCCTTGGAGGACGGATTCCACAATTACCGGCGGCTCGATAGCGATCCTGACTTCGCAAAACTCAAGACGGACCCCGCCTACATCGCGCTGCTTAAAAATCCGCCGATGGCGATTAAGGATTAGCCCAGCGTCTGTGAAGTATCTTCAAGGCAGCAACAGAGCCGAGCGACAAGCGACAAGCCGGCCCGCTTTCTTGCTGCCTTCTGCATCCGACGCTCCCGGTTCTGGGTCTAGGCGCCACGCTGCGTGGTCCCTCTCTCCTGAAGTCTCCCGATGCCGCTTCTTCACGCTGGCGCTTTTGCCTGAATGCTATAATCGCTAGGGCATCACCTCTCATGAAAAAAACGCTTATCCTTTTGTTTTTATTGACCCTGCCTTGCAGCCTCCGCGCCGCTCCCGGCACGCGGACCATCGTCGTTTTTCCCTTCGAGAATCGAAGCTCACAGTCCGACCTCGGCTGGATTTCCGAAGCCTTTTCGGAAATCCTTTCGCAGCGCCTGGCAGGACCTGGCCGTTACGTACTGGGCCGTGACGAGCGCAATGCCGCTTATTCCCAACTGGGTGTGCCGCCGGACACCGTGCTGACGCTCGCCAGCGAGTACAAGGTGGCGCAGACGCTGGGGGTGGACTGGGCCATTGTGGGTTATTTCAAGGTGACCGGACAGCAGCTCACGGCCGGTGCGCAACTTTTGAACGTTCACCAACTGAAGCTCCATCCTCCGCTTCAGGCTTCAGGGGCCCTGGCCGATCTGGTGAGCATACAGACGAACCTTGCCTGGAGAATTCTTGCCACATATGACGCAGCGTTCGTCGCCGGCGTCGAGGACGATTTCGCCCGCCAATTCCCGCCGGTGCGCCTGGACGCGTTTGAAAATTACATCCGCGGAATCCTCGCCGCCGATGACAGCACGCGCGTTCACTTCCTCAGCGAAGCCGAGCGCCTGAATCCCAGCGATCATCACGCCGCCTTTCAATTGGGCCGCGATTACTTCGATCAGAAGGACTACCCCAACTCCGCTCTGTGGCTGGTAAAGCTCAAGCCGCAGGATCAGCATTACGACGAGGCGCTGTTCCTGCTGGGCGTGGATGACTTTTTCCTGGGGCGAGACAAAGAATCTGAAGCCGCCTTCCAGACGCTTTCCCATTCCATGCCCCTCAACGAAGTCTGGAACAATCTTGGAGTTCTGCAGGCTCGCGCCGGAGATTACCCGGAAGCCCTGAACAGCTTCATGCGCGCCCATGACGGGGATAATGCCGATCCCACCTTCTGCTTCAATCTGGGCGCCGGCTACTACTACCTGAAAAATTACCAGGAAGCCGTCAAGTACCTCCAGCAAGCCGTCGGCCTCGATGCCCGAGACCTCCGCGGCCGCACGCTTCTCGCTTCCGCCCTGGGCAAGATGGGCAACCAGGCCGGCGAGCAGGCGCAGCTTGCCTGGGTCGCCGACCATGATGGAAGCTCCATGGCCGACCTCGCTGAGGACATCCTGCCGCAGCCTCGTATTACCAAGATCTATCGTGGCAAGGCTTTCCGCCTGCTCTCCGTGACCGTGCACAACACTCTGGAACAAAAACTTTCGATGCTGTCTCCGGAAGTGCACGGCAACTTCTACTTGGCGCAGGGCCCGCAACTGATCTCGGAGGGGCGTTATGCCGAGGCCATTCGCGAGCTGCAGGAAGCGGTGTCCCTGTTGCCGGAAAGTGCCGAAGGCTATCTGCTGCTGGGCCAGGCTTACGAGCTTTCCGGCGAACACCGAAAAGCGTTGCAAGAATTCCAGACGTCTTTACAGCTTGATAACAACTTGGATGCGCATCTCTGGCTGGCTCATGCTTACTTGGCCCTGAAGCAGCCGGCGGAGGCGCTGCAGGAAAGCCAAACGGCGCTCAACATGGATCCCGGCAACCAAGATGCGCAGAAACTGATCCAATCGATTCAGCAACAGGCAAAGACTGCGAAAAAGACGCCCTAAAATGAAGCCGACCGGGCCGATTCTCCGAATCCTGACCATGCTGATGGTGGCGGCGGGAATCCTCGCCGTGATTCTTGACCCGGCGTTTGGCTCGAACCCGGAAGCAGGCCCTCCGACCGTGGTCGAAGTGGACTTGAATGGCATCATTGAGCCGGTGACTGCGGAGTACGTGAAGCGCGGCATCGATGATGCGAATCACATCGGCGCCGCAGCCGTGCTGCTCGAGCTGAGCACGCCCGGGGGCCTGGGAACTTCCATGCGGGAGATTGTCAAGGCGATCATCAACTCTCATGTTCCCGTCATCACCTTCGTCGCGCCCAGCGGCAGCCGCGCCGCCTCCGCCGGCTTTTTCGTTCTGCTTTCCGGCGATCTGGCCGTGATGGCTCCCGGCACCAATACCGGGGCCGCGCATCCGGTGATGCTGAACGGCGCCGATCTCGGCAAGACCGAGGAAGCCAAGGTGGAAAATGATGCGGCGGCCTACATCCGCAGCATCACTCAAAAGCGCCGCCGCAACGTCCAGTGGGCGGAGGCGGGTGTCCGCCAGAGCAAGTCCTACACCGACAAAGAGGCGCTCGACGGCCATCTGATTGACGCCATCGCCAATCATCCGCAGGACATTTTTAACCAGTTCGACGGCAAGTCGATCCAGCGATTTGACGGCTCAACCACGGTCCTTCATCTCAAGGACGCCCGCATCGTGAGCTACAACATGACTTCGCGGGAGCGTTTGCTTGCTCATCTGGCCGATCCCAACATTGCCTTTATTCTCGGCGCCCTCGGGGCGCTGGGACTCTACGTGGAGTTTACCCATCCCGGCATGGTGCTTCCGGGAGTAGGAGGGGCTATCGCCATTGTGCTCGCGCTGTACGGATTCCATATGCTGCCCATCAATTACGTCGGGGCGGTCCTGATCTTCCTGGCGTTTCTACTCTTTGCGCTGGAGGTCAAGATCACTTCGCACGGCATTCTGGCGGCGGGCGGCGTCGTGGCGATGGTCGTGGGTTCCTTGATTCTGATCGATTCCCCCTGGCCGGGCGCGCAGATTCACTTGTCAACTTCGCTCAGCGTTGCTTTGCCCATAGCCGTGATCTGCGTCGTCTTGCTTCGCGCCGTGATCGTGGCAAACCGCCAGAAGGCGGTCACCGGCAGCGAAGGATTGATCAATTCAACCGGCGTTGCCCGCACCGACCTGGCTCCCACCGGCAAGGTGCTGGTGCATGGCGAAATCTGGGACGCGCGGGCGGCGGCAGGCGTTCGGGCCGGTGAACGAATCCGCGTTCGCCAAGTGGATGGACTAACCCTAGTCGTGGAATTGGAGTCGGAAGCGGACTCCAGGAAGGTTGGGTAGCGCCGAAGTGGTAATCGCGCCGGCGCTTCTCCAAGCGTGGCCTTTTCCGCGTTCACAAACCCATGATGAAGGCGCAGCCGGCAGTTTTCGGGCAGGGCAGTTGATGCTTGCCTGAAGCTGAACGCTGATTGCTGACTGCTCTTCACAAAAAAGGAGCCGAAGATGCCGAGCGGGCTGATCGTGATCGTGATCATCATCATTCTCTGGATCATTGCATGTTTGAACGTCTTGCGCGAATACGAAAAGGCCGTCATCTTTCGTCTGGGGCGCGTCCAGACCCCCGACAAAGGTCCTGGCCTGATTTTCATCCTATGGCCTATCGATAAACTGGTGAGAGTTTCGCTGCGTGTCGTCACCTGGGACATGCCGCCGCAGGACGTTATCACCCGGGATAACGTTTCGTTGAAGGTAAACGCGGTTGTCTATTTTCGCGTCATCAACGCTCAGCGAGCCGTGATCGAACTGGAAAGTTACCGCTATGCCATCGAGCAACTGTCGCAGACTACGCTGCGCTCGGTGCTGGGCGAAGTGGAGCTGGATGACCTTCTCTCCCAGCGTGAAAAGCTGAACCTGCGCCTGCAAACGATTCTCGATGAGCATACCGAGCCGTGGGGCATCAAGGTGTCCAAAGTTGAGGTCAGGCAGGTAGACTTGCCGCAGGAAATGCAACGCGCCATCGCCCGCCAGGCGGAGGCGGAACGCGAGCGGCGCGCCAAGATCATCAACGCCGACGCTGAATTCCAGGCCGCCGCCAAGCTCGCCGAGGCCGCGATGATGATGGAAAAGGAGCCGGTGTCCATCACCTTGCGCTATCTACAAACGCTCGCCGAAATCGGCGTAGAAAAAAATACAACCATCGTTTTTCCGTTGCCGCTGGACCTGCTGACGGGACTTACGACGCCGGCGGCAAAAATGGGGCAGGGGGCGCTGACGCGGTTATCTGCTTCAACGGCTCCTGCCGCTTCCACCGGTCCGGGCGCGCCGGCGATTTCGCCCGCTCCGCCCGCATCATCCGGTTCGTGACGTCGGCAAGCTGCGTCCTCACATCGCCGGCGGGCGCAGACATGGCGTGGCGCCTTTTGTGACCTCCCGGAATCGGCCATTCTGGCGCGAAGGCGCGATTCTTTTTCGGAAGCTTCGCTAAGAACAAGCCGCCCCTTGCGGGGTCGCTGGCTAACGCCGGCGCGGGGCGCCTTGCAGTGCGGCTTGCTGCGCCCCACGAACGCGCGGAAGCAAGCTTCCACGACAGTGCGGGAGCAAGCTCCCGCACTCCAAAACGCCTGCGCGGCGGTTTAACATCGGCAATTTTTCGTCGATATTCGGCGGGAAGCGCCTATTATTGACTCAGGTGAACGAACCATGGAACAGAGGACCGGTCTTCACCCGGGGGCGCGAGGCCTGACTGTTAAGCAGCTCGCTTTCATCTTCATTTCTGGCGTCGCAGTCTGCGCCATCTTCTTTACTCTGGGCTTTCTGGTGGGGGCGAATGAGAGGAACGTCAACGCCAGCGCTGCCACCGTGGAGCGCATCTCGCCCCCCGGCGATATTCCGCCGCCCGTCAGTGGCCCGTTGAATACCGCGCCATCGTCCGCCACCAACCCCGCGGTGGCCGGCGCCGCCGACTCCTCCGGCCACGTTCAGGAAGAGAATATCCCGCCGTCCGGATCCGCAAGGAATTCGTCAACTCCGGCCGCATCCACTTCCTTGACGCCGGGTCCGACCCCACCTGTTGCGGCGACCGGGAAACCGCCCGCCTTCACACAAGCCTCGCCTTCACCGGCAACGGGCAGGCCGGGTTCGGGACTGATTGTCCAGATTGCTGCGCTGCACTCCGTGAAGGACGCTACGTCTCTGGTCGCCACGCTCCGCTCGCAGGGCTATTCGGCATTTCTAGTGACGCCGGAACAGGCAGGAACCAACGACGGCGTCTACCGCGTTCAGGTGGGCCCTTATCCCACGCGCCGTGCCGCCGAAAAGGTAAAGGATAAGCTGGTGCGGGAAGGCTTCAGTCCGTTTATCAAATAGCCGGGGCCAACCGCCCTGCATGGCAAGGTCGTGATGGCTTGTTCTTTTAGCAAGCCTTTTGCAAGTGCTCCTAACTTCGGCACCCCGTCATTCCCGCGAAGCCTGCCCTCCGCGCCAGCGGGGAGCGGCAACCCGCACTGAATCCGTTGCCCGCGCCTGGATTCCCGCGTGCGCGAGAATGACCGCGCCGGCATTACACCTGCTCTTGGTTGCGGCCGCAAGGCCGCCCTGCTCCTGACCTCCTGACGCTCGCACGCCCTCCCACGCCCTCCATTCACGCTTGCAGATGGGCCTCGAGAAACCACAGGTCTTTGTCGAGTTCCCGAGTGATGGTGGTGAAGAGGTCGGCCGTGATCTGGTCGTCCAGGTCTTCACTGGCGGTGACGGCTTCACGAACGGCATTGGCGTGATGCGCGACATTGTGAACGAGCCACTTCAACTGGGACGGCCCGTCGGAGGCGGACAGATCGGCTTCCTTCAGGCCGCTGTGGCTTGCGGCTTCGCGCGCGGTGCCGTTGGCCACGCCCCCCAGCGTCACGACGCGCTCCGCGATCGTGTCGGTCTGCTCTTCGATGTGCTCGGCGACCGAATCAAAGAGCTCATGGAGCGCGATGAAGTGAATGCCTTTGACGTTCCAGTGGGCCCACTTCACCTGGGTGAACAGATCGACGGCGTCCGCAAGCCTGGCATTCAACAACGCGATGATGGCCTGGCGGTTCGCTTCCGGCACTCCCACGCTGCTCTCGTAACTTCGGGCTGTTCTTGCTGCGGTTCCACTCATGATTTGAGTCCTCCTTCAAGGATCGTCTTGGCTTGATCTGCTTTGCGCCATCTGATTCCGCATACGCCAGCGCGATGAACCTGAACCATCAACCCGGCAAATCTTACGAATGACTTCGCGGCGCCTACCGATCGTGTCCGTTACGCTCCAGCCCGCGTATAAACCGATCCACCGTCGCGCTGAGGCCTTCAACCG
>JBOGKI010000073.1:0-1473 GCA_050745605.1 Terriglobia bacterium
AGGCCGGGTTGATTTCGCGATCAGAGAAAGGGCCAAACCGATCGGTCCACATGCCAGAAGGTTTCCATTGTAGCCCATGCCCTTTTGTTTTGGTGAACGCATTTGGTATCATACAGTTGAATCGCTAGTGGAGGGAGGGCAAGGTTAACGTGAAGTGTCCCGGGTGCGGATTCGTCAGCTTTCCGGACGCAGAACGGTGCAAGAGGTGCGGTTACGAATTTGACGGCCCCAAAAGCCAGGGCGAGACCGCCTCGGCGAAACCAGCCGTCGGAGAAGTCTTGTTATCCGAGCCGCACACAACTCCGCTCATGGAAAAGTTATCGTCGGCGGGTGGTGACGGACCGTGGGTGGACGAGTCGCCAGCGCGGGTGCCCAGTTACAGGAGGCGCCGTGCAGGGATTCATGGCCGTTTCGACGCCCGTTCCAACCCGAAGCTTGACTTTGAGCACGAGGCGCGAGATGGGCAACAGCCACTCGCCGAGGCGGAACTCGATAGCAGCGGACCGGATAAACGGGAAGTTGATATGGTCTTTGGCGCGGTTCAGGGGCCGATGCTGCCCAATGTTGATCCGGGCGCGGTTTCCTTGCAAGAGTCTGTCCAAGTTGCGGAGCCTCGTGGACGTCGCACCATCGATCTGGAAGATTCTCGCGGCCCCACGATTGCCCGTCAGCACCTTCCGCCCAAGCGGCAACCCACCACTATCCACCAGTCCGTTTTCCGGGCCGCTGAAGTACACCCGGACGGGACGGGAGAACTGCCGGTTGCTTCGGTTGGACAAAGGCTTTTGGCGGGGATGGCCGACGCCGCTATCCTTCTTTTCTGCGGCGCGCTGTTTGCAGGCATTTTTGTGGTCTCGGGCGGGCATCTGCACCCCAGTTCCGTGAACTTAGTGGTTTTCGGCTTGGTGTCTTCGGCGTTGATCTTCGGCTACTTTGGAACGTTTGCTGCAGTCACTCATGCCACCCCAGGTGGCCACTGGATGGGAATTTCAATTCGTAATCTCGAAGGCGAAATCCCGACGACCGGGCAATCCCTGCTGCGCGCTTTTGGATATTTGGTGGCTGCTGCGGCCTTCATGATCGGCTTCTTGTGGATCGTGATGGATAGTGGCGGGATGGGTTGGCACGATCACATGTCTGGCACCTTGCCGCTCGCCTTGGGCAGGAATTCCCGGTAAGGACAATGGAACCGGCGAGGTTGATTCAAATGGGCCAGGGGCGGTTTGTGAATCAGAAGCTTGGCAAGCGAACCAGCCGAAAGGTGGGGTTGGCGAAGGTCAAATTGGCGGCCCAGAGCCCGCTCCGGAAGACGCAGATGTTCAAGGGGCCGCGCTCCAAGCGGACAAAGAGATAGCGAGGGTGAGCGCCTCTCCCGCCGTGGGCTTTTGGCGTTGGAAATACGAAGCTCACGACGAATTGGAAATCAAAATTTGCCATACCGATCGCGCGCAGGATCGAGTCGCGAGTTACGGA
>JBOGKI010000073.1:1483-12277 GCA_050745605.1 Terriglobia bacterium
AGTTACGGAAGAGTGAGATTTCGCCTGCGCCATTTGCTCCTTCCCATTTTCTGTTTTTACCTCCTCTCAACCCTCCTAATATTTGCCCTAAAATATCGGCTAGCTTAACGGGCCTTTCCTGGTTCTCACCTGGGAAATAGGCAATTCGTCAAAATTGACAATGCCTTCGGAGATGTGTTAACTAACGGCTTGAGGATTGGGGCCGGTCCAATGGATTCAGATTGCTATCAAGCCGCGTGGGACCTGCTGAAAGAAGCCTACCAGTACCAGATGGGTGGAGAGTACGAAATGGCCGTTGAGCTCTACAAACGGTCACTGGAGCTTCACCCCACCGCCGAGGCGTACACTTTTCTTGGCTGGGCGTACCATTTTCAGGGCCAGTTGGATGAGGCTATTGAAGAGTGCAAGAAGGCGATCCAGGTGGATCCGGAATTCGGAAATCCTTATAACGATATTGGCGCCTACCTGATCGAACGCGGCTCTTACGACGATGCTCTCCCCTGGCTTGAGCAGGCGCTCACATCCCGCCGGTATGAGTCCTATCACTATCCGCATTACAACCTGGGCAGAGCTTATGCGGCCAAGGAAATGTACGGCAAGGCTCGATCCCATCTTGAAGAAGCGCTGAGGCTCTGTCCGGATTACACACTCGCCAAGGAAGAACTCGAAAAAATCAGAAAGAAAGTGCAGTAGCGCCCCGGGCCGGACCCCTGCGCCCTCCTTGATGTATTGTCGCCTGAGCCAATCTCATTCCATCCCAACCGATCCGTTCTTCAAGCTTACGAGATGAGAAATTCACGCTGAGATCGCCTGCGCTACTCGACTCTAGCCGATCATGGCAGAGGGCTTGGATCAGGCCAGGGTTTCGGAAAGCCATCTGAAAACATCAGGGCAGCGCCCAAAACGCAACTTGACAGAAATTCAGGGCTGAGTTAGGATTTAACTATCCGGTTAGTTAAATATGGAAACTTCTCAAGTCCATGTCCAGGGTTCCCGCTCCAAAACCCGGCGACCCGCCGACGCTCACGCGGCGATTCTGAAGGCGGCGGAGCGAATCTTTGCAGAGTCGGGTCTGGCCGGAGCCCGCACGGACGACATCGCCAAGAAAGCCCGCGTGAACAAGGCGTTGCTCTATTACTACTTCAAAAGCAAGGATGATCTTTACCTCGCCGTCCTTGAAATGTATATGGAGGAGTTCCGCTCACAGGCTTTTGCCATCTTTTCCAGCAAGGCGCCGGCGCGGACACAACTTCTGCGCTACATCAACTTGCAATTCGATTTCATCAGCTCCAGGCCGCATTATCCGAGCATCGTTCAGCGGCTGATGACGGCCGACCCCAAGTCCGTCGAGCAAATTCTGAGTAAATACCAAGGGCCTCTCTACCTGAATCTGGGAGGGCTGATTCAGAGAGGCGTAGAAAATGGAGAGCTGCGGCGCGTCGATCCGCACCATACGGTTTTTTCGCTGGTGGCATTGGTGAACTTCTATTTCGCGGCGGCGCCGATCATCAAAGCCGTGACTCACGTCAATCCATTTGATCTGGGCAATATTAAGAAGAGAAAAGAGGAGGTCATGTCTTTGATCCGTTTCGGGCTTTTCAAAGACGTGGAGGGCAGCTCTAATGACGCGCAAAATGCTGGTGTTGATTCTCATCATCGTAGCGGCCGGAAGCGCCGTGGCGTACTGGATGGCAACGAGCCACGGCGGAGGTCTGGTACTGACAGGAATCGTGGACACGGACGAGGTGATCGTTAGTTCTCAGATCGCGGGCCGCCTGCAACAACTCCGGGTGAAGGAAGGTGACACCGTGGAGCAGAATCAATTGCTGGCCCTGCTGGATCCCCGGGAGATGAAGGCTGACCAGGCCTACTACGCGCATTCCGAGCAGAATTACCTGGACCAGGTTCACGCCGCGGAGGCGGCACTGCGCTATCAGGAGCTTCAGACTCGCGACCAGGTCCGCCAAGCCCAGGCTGCACTCGCCTCCGCCCAGGCCCAGGAGAAGCAGGCGGAGGCGAATTACCGTCAGGCTCATCGGGATGAAGCGCGAATCCAGGCCCTTTTCAAGAGTGGGATTGATTCCGAACAGACGGCAGACCAGGCCCGGACCACTGACCAAACAACCCAAGCGCAATGGGTCGCCGCACAGAAACAGACGCAGGCTCAGCAGGCGGCTCTGGCGCTGGCGGAGTCGAACGCTGAGCAGGTGAAAGTGCGGGAGAGCGATCTTGCCTCTCAGGAGCGGCAGTGGGCGGCGGCCGCAGCGCAAAAAGTCAAGTCGCAGGTCCAGCTTGGTTACACGCGAATTGTGGCTCCGATCGCGGGCGTGGTGGATGTTCGAGCCGCGCTCCAAGGCGAAGTGGTGAATCCAGGACAGCCGATTGTGACGCTCATCAATCCCGACAACCTCTGGGTGAGCGTCAACATCGAGGAAACCTATATTGACCGCATCCGCTCCGGCGGTCATTTCACGGTGAAGTTTCCTGGCGGAATGGAGAGGACGGGGACGGTCTATTTCCGGGGCGTGGACGCGGACTTCGCCACGCAGCGCGATGTGAGCCGCACCAAACGCGACATCAAGACTTTTGAGATTCGTTTGCACGTTGATAACCAGGACCGCCGCTTGAGGCCCGGCCTGACGGCTTACGTCCTGATTCCGGAGCAGGACTTGCGCTGAAGGGGCGGTGCGGGCCGCGGGGATAGCGCCCTTGGCGCTGTGACGACGCCGCGCGGATTGAGAATTCACCATGAACGATATTGAAGTCGAACAAATCAGGAAGCAATTCGGTTCGTTCACGGCTGTCGATGGGATCAGTTTCCAGGTGGAGCATGGGGAGATTTTTGGCTTGCTCGGGCCGAACGGCGCGGGCAAATCCACCCTGATCCGGATGCTGACCACGCTTCTGCCGCCAACTTCCGGCGTGGCCCGGGTCAACGGTTTCGATGTAACCCGCTCGCCGAATGAAGTGCGGAAGTCGATCGGCGTCATTCCGCAGGCCATGACCTCCGACCTCGATTTGAGCGCCGAAGAAAACATCATGATCTTTGCCAAACTCTACGGCGTGCCCCGCGACCAGCGCAAGAGGACCATCCGCGATCTGCTCGACGCGGTCGAGCTGAGCGCCTGGGCCAGTAAACCGGTGCGAATGCTTTCCGGGGGCATGCGGCGTCGGCTGGAGATTGCCCGGGGTCTGGTCCATCAGCCCAAGACTTTCTTCCTGGATGAGCCCACCACTGGCCTCGATCCGGTGTCGCGGCAGGCGGTGTGGGAGATGCTGACTCGCTTGAAGCGAGAGCGCGATTTGACGATTTTGATCACCACCCACTACATGGATGAGGCGGACAAGTTGTGCAACCGTATCGCCATTGTTGACCACGGCAAAATGGTGGCGCTCGATTCGCCCATGAAGTTGAAAGCCTCCGTGCCGGGAACGAATGCTTTGGAAGTCAGCTTTGTCAGCATTCCGAATGGATGGCTGGAAACGCTCCAACATCTTGAGGATGTGGAGAGCGTCACCGGCCAGGATCATGTGTTCCGAATCGCCTCCAACAATGGCCCGCGCACGGTGGTGAGCCTGGTGGAAGCGGCGCGCGCTGCGCGCGTGACGGTGGCCTCGCTGTCAGTCCATAGCACCACCCTGGACGATGTCTTCATGCATTACACCGGCCGCCAGCTTCGCGATTCCCTCCACGAAGGCGCCATTCATGACTTCAGCTACACGTACCAGAAACAGTGAAGGTCGCTCGCTGAGTCGAAATCGGAGTTCTGGACGGTCACCGCGGACGATGCCGGTTCGGGCGGGGCGGCCCCGCGCCGGGCATACGGGAAAAATGAAGACTGGCGGTCTCGCTCTGGTGGGCAATTAACAAGCGCTGATGCCGCCAGAATTTTCACCAAGCTTCGCTGAGGCCAGCCCGGGAATACCAAGCTCATGCACAGAATTCTAGCCATCGTCGAGCGCGACCTTCGCAAGTTTCAGCGCAGTCCGTTTTTGGTCTTTGCCTCCTTGATTCTTCCCATTACCCAACTGGTGGTTCTGGGCTACGCTTTTGGCGGAAATCTCAAGAACCTGAAGTTGGGGATCGTGGACCAGGATCACGGCATTTCCGCCATTAGGATCCGGGAAATGTGTCAGGCGGTCGCGGCCAATGCCCGGACCTTCACCATGATCCAATACCAGAACAGCCACAGCGCTCTGACTGACCTGCGAAACGGCAAGATCAATGGCATTCTGAATATTCCACCCAACTTTTCGAGGAAGGACCTGGTCCAGGACTCGCCGCAGGTGGCGCTGATCGAGGACAACACGGATAATTTTGTGGCTTCGACACTGGACGGGACGCTGACGAATCTCGTTAGCGCCTATAACGATAAGCAAGTTGATCCTCGCGTTTCCACCGGGGTCACGCTCGAAACGGTTGAAGTGTACCCTTACATTCCGTATATTCAATACCTGCTTCCCGGCTCCATTGCGCTGGCCATCTTCATTTCAGCCATGATCGGCGGCGGCATCATCTTTATTGACGATAAGGCCCGCGGCTTACACGAAGGCTATCTCGTGACCCCCATCACCAAAACCGAACTGGTGATGGGGTTCAATCTGGCCGGGGCGTTTAAGGGGTTCTTCGCCGGCCTGATCCTCACTGTGTGCGGATCGCTGATCGCCGGGATTCAGCAGCCGCTCGATCCCTTCAGGCTGCTCAAGATGACCCTGCTGCTGGCCGTGACGGCGGTCGCCTTTATCAGCATGATGTTTCTGATGATGGTCCGCATTAACGATCCTCTGGTGCCTCGCGCCATCTTTGGCGTGCTGAATACCTTGCTCTTCTTTCCCAGCGGAGCCATTTATCCCATCAACGCATTTCCGAAATGGATGCAGATGCTCGCGGTGGTTGATCCTTTTACCTACGCCGTTCATGGCTTCAAGACAGTTCTGCTCAAGCAAACAAGTCTCGTGGCCGTATCCGGTGACCTCATCTTTCTTTCGGTCTTTTCGCTGATCATGATGGTGTCCGCGGCGGCGCTCTTTCGACGCACGCTTTGATTCCACAGCGCGCTTTCCGTGATAATCTGGACTGAGGTGGAGCGAATTGTGGCTTGCTGCCCGGGTTCGGCTGCCGCCGCAGGCTGGGAAGGAACCTGCCGATGAGTCTGCTGGACGCGACCCCCTCCAAGCCGGTCACCGGTTTCCGGAAGTACCTTCCGCTGCCGTTGCTGATCATCATTTTGGTTATCATTGCCCTTTTGGCCGCCTACGCGCTTTGGGATTATCCGGAGGAGCGCGCCGTCTCTACGTTTCTTACCACTCTCGAAGAAGGCGATTTTCAGAAGGCTTACCAGCTCTGGCAACCCAGCCCGTCCTACACTTTCAATGACTTCATGCACGATTGGGGCTTGCACGGGGACTACGGCAAGATTCAAAGGTTCGATATTTTGGATTCCACGTCGAAGGGCTCGGAAACGGTTCTGGTGACGGTGAGGATCAACCACGTCGATCCGCCCGCCTCGCTGCTGGTGGACCGCAAAACCAAGGGTTTGGCCTACTCTTTTTACTAGCGCACTTATCCCTCATCGCTTGTCTGTTGCTGGCATGGGGGCCGCTATCGAAAGGGTCTTTCTTGCCCGCGCTTGAGCAAGCTGAGCGGTGTAAGATCCAGACATTGGTTTCGAAGATCTCCCGCTTCTCGATTAGCCGCCCGGACGGGTTTGTAGACTCATATCCAGCCAGCTTGTGACAGAATCGCTCCTCTCCTGAGCGGCCAGGCGCGCCAGGACGGCCTGCAAAACATCTCTTTATCCGAGTTGACTGGAGTTCAGCGCACTTCCTCCGGTAACACTGATCCATGAGGAAGGTTTCTAGCATCCAATATCTGCATGCGCCGACTCGAAACCTGCTGCTTTATTTTGGCTTTAGGACTGATTGGAGCACATCCCATTCATCATCTCTTCTTGTTTGCGGCGGGCGTCCCGGAGACCCTTTACGTAAACGGCGAAGTTTTGAACAGTCAAAATCAGCCGATTCCGGGAGCCGTGTGTACGATCACCGGCGCGATGCTTCCTTCCGCCGGGCTGACGGCGACAACGGGCGCCACAGGAGACTTTCAATTTGCATTTCGGAGCGCCGGCACTTATCGCCTGACCTGTGCCGCCGTGGGCTACAAGCCGGTTTCCAAGAGCGACCTTCAGGTTCAGACCGGACCTCCCGTCTCCATTCAAGTGGTGCTACCCACAGAGGAAATCTTACGTCAAACCGTGGAAGTGAAGGCCAAGGCGCCGGCGGCGACTCAGCAAAGCGCGGCGCCGCCGGCAGAATTGACTTCCCAGCAACTGCAAGCCTTGCCGCTGGTGGAACAGAAGTTCAAAGCCGCACTGCCGCTGATTCCCGGCGTCATCCGGACTCCGGATGGCAAGATAAATATCAAGGGCACCGGTGAGGGTCAGGGGTTGCTTCTGGTGGACGGCGCGGAGACGGTGGACCCCGTCACCGGGGCTTATTCGATTGAAATTCCCATCGATGCCGTCCAATCGCTTGAAGTGTATAAATCAGCTTATACGGCGCAATACGGGCGCTTTTCCGGCGGACTGGCCACGGTTGAGACCAAGCCGCCTTCTGACCAGTTTCATTTCGAGCTCAATGACTTCGTGCCCACGCCGCGCATCAAGTCCGGCCACATCGTGGGAATTGCCGACGATGAGCCTCGCCTGTACCTCACCGGCCCGCTCGTCCGGGGTAAGCTGGACTTTACCGAATCCGCGGAATACGACGTGAACAAGCAGCCGGTCCGGGGCCTCGCCTATCCACACAACGAAACGGACACTTACGGGTTCAACTCCTTCACCACTTTCCAATACTATTTTTCCGCAAATCATTTTCTGACCGTGAACACCGACATCTTTCCCAAAAGGCAGGAATTTGCAAACATCAACTCTCTAATTCCGCAATCCGCCTCCTCCAACTATGGACAAAGAGGCTTTTCCACCGGATTCATCGACCACTTTATGACGGCGTCAGGAGGAATCCTGACCAGCCTGTTCCAGTTCACCAAGTTTGATAGCAACGCCTATGGCCAGGGCGCGCTGGACATGTTGGACACGCCCAACGGTTGGCAGGGAAATTTCTTTAACTCCTTCACCCGCTCCACCGACCAGGAAGAAATCAACGAGCAGTACCAGCTTCCTAGGAAGTCCTGGCTTGGAGCACAGCAGTTCATCATCGGGGCGGATTACGTGCGGCGGGCCTACAACGGAACGAGCGCCTCGCGCCCCGTCTTGTTGACTTACCCGAATGGCGCCACGTCCGAGTCCATCGACTTCATCGGGCTGGGACGTCTGGCCGCCAATGATATTGAAACCGCTGCCTTCGCCCAGGATCACTGGGTTTTTAATGACAACGTGGCGTTGGACGCCGGTCTTCGATTCTCCACCCAGACCTTGGGTGAACCGGCGGCCTTCGCGCCCCGCTTCGGGGTGGTCTATACGCCCGGCCACAGTGGGAAAACCATCTTCCGGGGCGGCGTTGGTATTTTCTATGACCGGCTGCCTCTGCTCGCCGGCGACTTCACGGAGAATCCCACCCGCGCGATCACGCTTTTCAATCCCAACGGAACCACGATCGGTCCGCCTACCGTCTATCAGAACGCCTATCTGGAGCGTTTGGAAAACGGCCAACTGGTTGTTCCTTCCCAGAACCGGCTGGATAGCACTCCTTACAATTTGACGTGGAATGTGGAAGCCGAGCGCGAGTTGAAGCCGAATCTGATTCTTCGCTTGAACTACCTTTACAGCCACACCGTGGACGAGTTCATCGTGAATCCCGTCATCTTGGGCGGACCCAAACCCACCCTGCTTTTGAGCAATACGGGAAGCTCGCAATATCACGAATTTGAATCCGAGCTTCACTATCAGCGATCGAACAAGGCGGAGGTCAATTTCGCCTATGTGAACAGTCTGGCGCGGGGCGATCTGAATACTCTGGGCGAGGTCTACGTTCCCTTTGAGCAACCCATCATCCGTCCCGATTCTTACGGCATTCTCCCGGCCGACGTCCCCAACCGCTTCCTGACCTGGGGTACCTTTCACTTTCCCCTGGAATTCGGAGCTGGCCCGGTGCTCGACATTCACACCGGTTTTCCCTGGTCCGCGACCGACGTGTTTGGAAACTATGTGGGCGCTCCCAACAGCCATCGCTACTCCGCCTTCGCCTCGCTCGACTTGCAATTGACCAAAGATTTCCGCATTTCGTTCATCAAGAAGCTTAGCAAGCACAAGTACCGACTGGCCTTTCTGGTCTACAATCTGACCGACCACTTGAATCCGCGCGATGTCTTTTATAACACCGCATCGCCGAATTTCGGCCACTTTGTTGGTTTCCAGCACATCTTCTTCGACGCTTACATCGACATTCTGGACTGAGCGGGCAGCAGCTTTTCGCTGGCTCCGAAACGCAAGAATCGCACCGGGCGGCCACTTTCAATCGTTTTGCGATTGACTGTCGGCTTTTCTTACCGTGACCACGCGCCCTTGACATGGTTCGATAGTCCCAGTAGAGTAGAAATATGGAGAAGCGCAGAAGGACCGGGAACGCCGCCCGCTATGCCGCGATGTTTCGAGCTCTGGGGGCGGAGCCGCGGCTGCGCATTATGCAATTGCTGCTGACGGCTCATCCTCAGGGCCTGGTGGTGGGCGACATTGAGGATGAACTTCAGATTCCCGCTTCGACGCTCTCCCACCATCTTGAGAAGCTCAGGAACGAGGCTTTGGTCCGGGTCCAGCGTGAGGGGACATTCCTCCGGTACGCGGCAAACACCGAGGCGCTGCAGGGGATCATCGGCTTTCTGTATGCGGAATGCTGCACTCGTAACCGGGCGGTTGAGCCCGGTGCGCTGGCAGGCATCGGACCGAGGCCCAAAAAACAACTGGAAAGGAAGAGCCTATGAGCGCCGAAAATATCAGGCAAGCGGTGAGAGTGAAGTACGGCCAAGCGGCCGCGCGAGTGGCGACGGGCGGAAGTTCGTGTTGCCGAGCCGGGGCAGAGCCGGAGAATGGCGCTGATCCCATCACATCGAATCTTTACGAGTTGAATCAGACCCGAGACGTTCCCGAGGAAGCGGTTCGCGCCTCCATGGGCTGCGGCAATCCCACGGCGCTCGCCAAGCTGAGTCCGGGCGAAACGGTGCTCGATCTCGGTTCGGGCGGGGGCCTTGACGTTCTGTTGTCCGCCCGGCGCGTCGGACCCACCGGCAAAGCCTATGGATTGGACATGACGGACGAAATGCTGGCGCTAGCCCGCGAGAATCAACAGAAAGCGGGAATCCACAATGTTGAATTTCTGAAGGGTGAAATTGAAAGCATTCCGCTTCCCGGCAACACGGTTGACGTCATCATCTCCAATTGCGTAATCAATCTCGCGGCAGACAAGGACCGGGTGCTTCGAGAGGCCTTTCGAGTGCTCAAACCGGGCGGGCGGCTTGCGGTGTCAGATGTGGTGGTGCGCGGCGACGCGCCCGCTGGGATCCGACGAAGCGTCGAGCTTTGGATAGGTTGTGTGGCCGGGGCCTTGGAAGAGGCAGCGTATCGCGCGAAGCTGGCAGACGCCGGCTTCGAGGACATTGAAATTGAGCCTACTCGCGTTTACCGGATCGACGACGCCTGCCAGTTTCTGGCCGGAATGGGAATCGATGCCGATGCAATTGCACCGCAAATTGACGGCAAGTTCATGAGTGCTTTCGTTCGAGCCAGGAGACCGGGGTCGTCGAGTTGCGGCCCGACCCGCTGCGGTGAGCCCGAGGGCGATTAGCCCATGAACATTCGACGTAAGCTGGTTGCAGAAGCCGTGGCTACAGCCTTCTTGCTTACGGCAGTCGTCGGCTCCGGCATCATGGGCGAGCGGCGGGCGGCACTACCGCAATCGCGCTCCTGGCCAATACCTTGGCAACTGGCGCTGTCCCGGTGGCCCTGATTCTGACCTTCGGCCCCATTTCCGGCGCTCATTTCAATACCGCAGTCACCTTGGCGGATGCCTCCTTGGGTGGCATTCCCTGGCGAGAGGTTCCCGGCTATATCATCGCGCAAGTTCTCGGTGCCTTCGTCGGGGTAGGCGCCGCTAATGTGATGCCCAGTCCTACCCGGAGCCATTTGGTATCTTGACTGGAGCCTTGAAGATCCTGCCCAAGGGGAGGGTTCTCCCGCCGAGCGCTTGAATGTTTTCCGCCGTGTTCGCGATGAAATCGAAGGGCCTATCTCGGATTTTGTAGCTAAACAAGGGTGAGACAGATCACTGAGGTGTTTTGGAAGATGCGTGTATTGATCCTGTGCACTGGAAACTCGGCACGCAGCCAGATGGCCGAAGGCCTCCTTCGCCACCACGGTGGAGATTTCTACGACGTTTTCAGCGCCGGTACTAAGCCTACCCAAGTTCGCCCCGAAGCTATTATTGTGATGCGTGAAATAGGGATTGATATCACCGGTCATCGTTCCAAATCCGTGGACGAGTTCGTGGGACAAGAGTTCGATTACGTCATCACGGTGTGTGACAACGCCAGGGAGAGCTGCCCCATCTTTCCTGCCAAGACTGAGCGCATCCATTGGAGCATTCAGGATCCCGCCGCTCTTCAAGGCTCCGAAGAACAAAGGCTGTCCGAATTTCGCCGCGCCCGCGACGAACTTCGAAAGCATCTTCAAGCGTTTAATCAAGCGAAAGGCTAACGGGGCTTCGCCCCAGCCCGACGAGCATGTATAAATATTCAAAACGCGTGCATAAAAACTTGACTCATTTAGATCAAGTTTCACACTT
>JBOGKI010000074.1:0-12272 GCA_050745605.1 Terriglobia bacterium
CCCGGCGTCTTCCACAACACTTCCTGAGACTCGGTCCCCGGGCCGCAGTGCGGCCGGCAGGATCACATCGATTTCTTTCAGCTCCGTAGTGATGGGCCGGGTGACGGGCGTCTTCGGCGCCATGCGTTCAACCTTCTCCTCTTCGACGCGGGCTTGTCTCGCAAAGGCCAGTTGCTTCATCACCTCCGCATAGGTCAGCTCTTTGACCTCTTCAGGAGCTTCAGACGATCCTTCGCCAGGCGGGCATTTGTTACTCTTGTAAGCCGCGGCGCCAGCATCCCAGTGGGAGCAAGCATAAATGCCGGTGAAAGGATCGTGGGTCAGCTTGATTCCCTTGATTTGTTTGCCGGACTTGTCAAACACCCGGATGATTTCGCGGGTGAAGTTGCTGTTTTCATCGTAATTCATTTCCGAGAAGGTGCGAACCGATTTGCCGTCGGGCCAGTATCCGGTCGAAATCTGCTGAGGCACGTAAAAGCCCGGGCGGCGCACGTATTGAACTTTTTCGATCAGCTTGCCAGCGGCGTCCAGGGTCTTCGTCTCCGCCACATTCCCCGAACCGTTATAGATCAGCTCCATTTTCTTTCCGGCGCCGGCATCTTGAACAACAGTGCGCTGTCCGAAGCAGCCGGCTGCGGTCCAACCGCATATGCTACAGAGCGCAACCAGCCAACAAATCCATCGAGTGATGTGATGATCCCCAATACTTTGTCTTTGCACCAAATCCCCCAACAGAAAAGTGATATCCACAACCAGGCGCAGCCTTTGCGCCACGAGTTTACCACAGGCGGGAAGCGCCGAAAAACCGGCGGTCGCTGCCAGGGTAAACTCCGACCGTCGCGCCAGCGTGCCGAGGCCCGGCAGTGACCTTCGGAGCCTCGTTCAATGCGAGCCATCTCTGTCGCGCGGAGTGTGTTCTCCGCTGGATTACTACTCCCGGATTAACCTGGCGCACAACAAATTATTGGCTTGCGTGCCTGTGAGAGCTGTGATACAAGTAACGAGCGAATGTTGGTCCGACACCGCCGCTAGCGGTTAAAGCAGGCGGAGTCAGAGGGAGGAAAATACAGAGAGGCTATGAAAAAAACCACAATGAAAGTCTTCGGGGTCTCACTCGCCATCGCCGTGGTTGCGTTGTGTCTGGTGATGATGAGGACCCATCCCGTGTCCGCTCAAAACTCACCCGGGGCATCCAGCCGCCCTGTGGTCAACCACGCGATTCGCTTCGCCGTTTCACCGCCGCTACGCGAGCTAGTAAAACAACAGCAGAACCAACCGCGCTACGGATTTCATCAAGCAGAACCGGTTCGACACCCGAAGCTGACGCGTTTAATGGAAAACGTTGGCCGGGGTCCGGTGATGGATGGCGCGCTCCAGAAGCTCATCCTGCCCAAGGTTAGTGCCGTCCCCGGTCTTAATCTGCTGGGCGTTGGCGTGGGCTTCCCCAACTACTCCGTTCCGGATGCCCCGCCTGACGAGAACCTGTCCGTAGGTCCCACTCAGGTTGTCGAGTGGGTGAACGTATCCTACGCGGTGTTTAACAAGACCACTGGTGCTGTTGAGCTGGGACCGATCGAGGGCAACCTGCTCTGGCAGAGCTTGGGGGGACCCTGCTCCGCAAACAACGACGGCGACATCATTGCCCAGTTTGATAAGATCGCCCAGCGTTGGGTTTTGGCCCAGAACGTGTTCGCCGGACCGCCTTATTACACCTGCATCGCCGTCTCGAAAACGTCGGATGCCACCGGCAGCTACTACGAGTACCAATACTCACAACCCGGCTTCCCCGATTATCCGAAGTGGGGAGTTTGGCCAGACGCCTATTACCAGAGCCAAAACGACTTCGGGCCCAGCGGGGGCGGCTTTGTTGGTGTGAACGCCTGCGCCTATGATCGCTCCAAGTTGCTGGTGGGCGATTCGAGCGCACTGCAAATCTGCTTCCTGGACAGTTCAAACGGCACGCTTTTCGACGATAGCATGTTGCCCGGCGACCTCGACTCCGCCATCCGTCCACCCGGGGGTGAGCCCGAGGTTTATTTGGGCAGCATCGATAACTTCAACCCAGGTACCGCAATTTACGAGTACCTCTTCCACGTGGATTTTGCCGACCCCGCTGACTCCACGTTCACTGGCGAGAACGGGGCCATGCCCATCACCGTGGCCTCCTACGGTTTGGGGTGTGGTGGCTTTGCCGCCTGCATCCCGCAGAAGGGCATCAGTGATGTGCTAGATTCGCTGGGCGACCGGCTGATGTACCGCCTGGCGTACTCGAACTTCGTGAGGACTACTCCGCCTACGACTGCGTCTGAGCTCGATCACCAATCCTGGCTGGTGAGTCATTCTGTGACCTCACCCAGCGGACAAGTTGGCGAGAGGTGGTATGAGTTCCGGGCGCCGGAAGGCTCGACCACGCTGACAGAATACCAACAGGATACGTTCGCGCCCGACAGCAACTACCGGTGGATGGGGTCGATCGCTCAGGATAAGCTAGGCGACATGTTACTCGGGTATAGCATCTCGAGCTCGACCATGTACCCGTCCATCAATTACACGGGCCGCGTGCCGACCGATCCTCTGGGTACCATGGAAACCGAAGCCCAGATGTTCGCTGGTACCGGTTCGCAGATTGATACGGCTGACCGCTGGGGAGATTACACCGACATGGCGATCGATTCCCAGGACTCCTGCACGTTCTGGTATGTCAACGAGTATTACACGGTAACCGGCACTTTCGCCTGGAGCACCCGGTTGGGGTCCTTCAAGTTCCCGGGTTGCAGCTAAGAACTGGGATCGCTTGACAGGGGTTGTCTAATTGGCCGAGGCCGTTAAGGCCTCGCACCTATTAAAAAGGGGCCATTCCGCTTGGCGCGGTCTGGCCCCTAAGTTTTTTCATCACGCTGTAGCGGCGGTCTATGACCGCCGTCACAACGGGGAGCGCCAAAAACAATGTGGAACCAACAACGGCGGTCCCCGGCCTACGCCGGGGCAGGCTCCGACCGCCGCTACAGCGGGGAGCGCCACGCCGCTCAAGAACATGTTAAACTGTCAGAAACATGCGTGAACCCTTTTTGGAAAGAATTGAAAAGCGGATCGTCGTTTGTGACGGCGCCATGGGGACAATGCTTTATGCCAAAGGCATTCCATTCAGCCGCTGCTTTGACGAGCTCAACCTCTCTGCGCCGCAACTGGTGAAGGAAGTGCACTTGGCTTATATCAAGGCGGGCGCGGAAGTCCTTGAGACCAATACGTTTGGAGCGACCGAGGCGCGGCTCGAAAAATATGATCTGGCCGCAAAGGCGCGGGAGATCAACTTGGCCGCAGCGAAGGTGGCGCGCGAAATTGCGGGTGAAGACCGCTATGTGGCAGGTTCGGTGGGCCCTCTGGGTATTCCGCTGGAGCCGCTCGGACCAACGTCGCTGGCGGAGGCGCGCGCTCAGTTCCGGAAGCAGATTGAGGCGCTGGTGGAAGGTGGGGTGGACCTCATCGTCATCGAAACTATGATCGATTTGAGCGAAGCGCGCCAGGCGGTGCTCGCGGCGCTCGAAGTGAGCCAGCTCCCGGTGGTGGTTCAGATGACGGTGGAAGAAGACGGCAACACCCCCACCGGAACTGGGCCCGAGGAATTTGCACGCGAGTTGGATGCCTGCGGGGCGCACGTGATCGGTCTGAATTGCAGCATGGGGCCGGCCGGAATGCTCGAAACCATCGAGCGCATGAACGCGGTCACGGGGAAGAAGCTTTCCGCGCAACCCAATGCCGGCCTGCCGCGGACGGTGGATGGCCGCAGCATTTACTTGTGTTCACCGGATTACATGGCCGAATATGCCGCCCGCTTCATTGACCACGGCGTGCGGCTGATGGGCGGTTGCTGCGGGACGACTCCGGATCACATCCGGGCGATCAAGATTGCGGTGCGGCCATTGCAGCCCATCCGCAAGCGCGCCCGTCTGGAAACACCGCGGCCCGCGGCTCCGGCGCACGAGCCGGCGCCGATCGAAAAACGCTCCGATCTTGGCGCAAAGCTGGCGCGCGGCGAGTTCGCGGTTCTGGTGGAGATGATTCCACCCAAAGGTTGCGACGCCACGCGGGAGTTGGAAGGGGCGCGCTTCCTGGAATCGCGCGGCGTTGGCGTGTTGAACGTCCCGGACGGCCAGGGCAGCACGGCGCGCATGAGCGCCCAGACGCTGGCCACGCTGCTGCAGGAACGCGCCGGAATTGAGGCCCTGCTCCATTACAGTTGCCGGGGACGGAACATCCTCAGCATTCAGTCGGACCTGCTGGGGGCGTATGCGCTCGGCATCAAGAATATTCTTGCCGTCACCGGCGAGCTGTCGCAGTTCACCACCTATCCCGGGGCCACCACGGTGCTGGACGTGGATTCCATCGGTTTGGTCAACATTCTGAGCAACCTCAACCGTGGGCTGGACATTGGCGGAAATCCTCTGGGCACACCCACCGGCTTTCTGATCGGCGTGCGAGCCAATCCCGGGCACTTGAAACTGGATGAGGAAGTCCGCCGCTTTGAATACAAGGTGGCCGCGGGCGCAAATTTTGCCATTACCCAACCGGTTTTTGATCCGAGACAGCTCGAACGGTTCTTGAGACGGGTGGAGGTGGCGGGAGCATTGCCGGTTCCCATTCTTGCCGGCATCTTGCCGCTCACCAGCTTCCGCAACGCCGAGTTCTTAAACAATGAGGTTCCCGGGATGTCCGTGCCCCAGAAGATCCTGGACCGCATGAGAAAAGCCGACGCGGGTGAACCAGCGCGAGCCGAAGGGTTGAAAATCGCCCGAGAACTCCTGCTGGAGATAAAGGGCATGGTCCAGGGCATTCAGATTTCCGCACCCTTTGGCCGTTACTCTTTGGCTCTCGAAGTGGCGCAAGCGGCCGGAGCGGGCGTCGTGAGCAGCCATCGCGCCGGATCATAGGCCCATGGCGCAAATGACGCAACTCGTAGCGTCGGCATCCTGCCGGCCAAAGCGGGCAGCGCCGAGTTTGCACTTTTTAAACTCTGCGCAACTGGCGATCCGCCGCGTAGGGGTGGGCCTTGTGCCCGCCCGAACGGGCGACCACAAGGGTCGCCCCTACCGCCAACCGCGACTTTTATTCCATTGCCTATGAATCAACCGGCCAAAACCAGCAAGCCTGACAGCTTCGAAAAAAACATCGAACGGCTGGACGCGATCGTCGCGCAGCTTGAGGAAGCGGACCTTGCGCTTGAAAAGGCTCTGGAGCTTTACGAGGAAGGAATGAAGCTCTCCGAGGTCTGCCACAAGCAGCTTGAGGAAGCGGAGGGACGCATCGAAATCCTCAAGAAGCGGGCCGGCGGCATGGCTGCGGAACCGTTTGATCCGGAGGACGCGGAAACCTCTTGAGCACGTCTGCCACGCAGTCCGCGGATTCGCTCGCGGCGTATTTCGAGACGGAAAGAAGCCGGGTTGACGCCGAACTGGATCGCCTGCTGCCGGGCGCTGGAAACTACCCTGAATCCATCCACCGGGCGATGCGCTATTCGGTATTCGCCGGCGGCAAACGGCTTCGTCCCATCCTGTGTCTGGAAGCCGGAAGACTTTTCGGGGGCGAGGACCCAACACTCCTGCCGCCCGCCTGCGCGCTGGAATTGATTCATACCTATTCCCTGGTTCACGATGATCTCCCGGCGCTTGATGACGACGACCTTCGCCGCGGCAAGCCGGCTTGTCATAAGGAGTTTGGAGAAGCCACCGCCATTCTGGCCGGTGACGCGCTGCTCACGCTCGCCTTCGAAATTGTTTCCGGTTCGAGTGTTTCAAGCACCGAGGCCAGATTGCGGGTGATCCATGAACTGGCGTGCGCCATCGGTACCCGGGGCGGAATGGTGGCAGGACAAGTTATGGATTTAGAGAGTGTTGACGGCCTGCCGAATCCTGACCTGGTGCAGTTCATCGACCAGGCGAAGACAGGATCGCTGCTTCGCATGGCCGTCCGGACGGGCGCCATCCTTGCGGGCGCAAGCGAAACTGACCTGACCGGTGTCACCCAATACGGCGCGAAGATCGGGCTGGCATTTCAAATTGCTGATGATCTGCTCGACGTGTTGGGATCCAAGGAATCCTTGGGAAAAGCTGTCGGGAAGGACGACTCGCAGCATAAAGCAACTTATCCGGCGCTGTATGGCGTTGGCCGTTCCCGGGAAATTGCGCTGGAGCTGGTTGTGGAAGCCTGCGATGTGTTGCGGCCTTACGGTGAGCGGTCGCAACGCCTTCAGGAAATCGCGCGCTATCTGGTTGAGCGGAATTCTTGAGGGTTCGGTTGCAGTGGGGGTCGGAGTTTACCCTGGCAAGGACCGCCGGTTTTTTTGGCGCTCCTAGAGCGCCGCTACAGAGAAAGCTGTCACTATAATGGGTAATCCTCAATAGGAATTCATGCTCCGGACGAAGCGTTGAAAGGAACGAAAGATGGAATATCAATATCTGACGCGAATCGATTCGCCCCTGGATCTCAAGAAGATTCCTCGCGAGCGTCTGCCGGAGGTTGCGGAGGAGCTGCGGGATTACCTGATCTCGGTCGTGTCACAGGTCGGCGGCCACCTGGCGTCAAGCCTGGGCGTGGTGGAGTTGACGCTGGCCCTGCATTACACCTTTGACGCCCCCCGGGACAAGATTGTTTGGGACGTGGGCCACCAGGCCTACGGGCACAAGATCATTACCGGCCGGCGCGACCGCTTCCCGACGTTGCGGCAATATGGCGGCATCTCCGGTTTTCCGGTTCGTGACGAAAGCCCCTACGACACCTTCAACGTCGCCCACGCCTGCACGGCGATCTCCGGCGCGCTGGGCATGGCTGCGGCGCGAGACCTGAAGGGTGAGAATTTTCAGGTCGTTGCGGTGGTGGGCGACGCGGGGCTGACCGGCGGTGTTGCCTTGGAAGGTATCAATAACCTTGGAACGCTTCAGAAAAAGGTTCTCATCATTCTGAACGACAATAAGATGTCCATCTCCCCGAACGTCGGCGCCATCGAGGGCTATCTCAACCGCATCGTCCACGGCCAGGCCTACCATCGGCTGACTTCGGAAGTGGAGAAGATGATTCTCACCGTTCCACGTCTCGGCCCGCGCCTGTTGCGGCTTTCGAAGGATATGGTGGACACCGCCAAGACGCTGTTAATCCCGGGCATGGTTTTTGAAGAACTGGGCTTCGAATACGTGGGCCCGGTGAATGGTCACAGCATCGAGGAACTGCTCACCGTGCTGGACAAAATCAAGGACAATCCAGGTCCGACCCTGCTGCACGTGGTCACGCAGAAGGGGAAGGGTTATCCCCACGCCGAGAAGCTCCCGGTGAAGTTCCACGGCGTCACGCAGTTTGACATCTCGACCGGCGCATTTCACAAAGCTCCCGCCAAGGCCCCGAGCTATACCGCGGTGTTCGGCAAGGCATTGTGCGAACTGGCGGAAAAAGACTCGCGCATCGTCGCCATCACCGCGGCCATGAGCGAGGGGACGGGGCTGGACGAGTTCTCCAAAAGGTTTCCGAACCGGTTCTTCGACGTGGGCATCGCGGAGCAGCACGCCGTGGACTTTGCGGCGGGCCTCGCCTGCGAGGGCATGCGCCCGGTGGCCGCGATTTACTCCACGTTCCTGCAGCGAGCCTACGATCAGGTGATCCACGACCTGTGCCTGATGCGCTTGCCGGTGGTATTGGCGCTCGATCGCGCCGGCATCGTGGGCGCCGACGGTCCAACTCACCACGGCCTTTACGATCTTGCCTATCTCGCGGCGTTGCCAGGCATCGTGGTGATGGCTCCCAAGGATGAGAACGAGCTGCGCCACATGCTGGCGACGGCCATCAGCATTGACGGGCCGTGCGCCATCCGCTATCCGCGGGGCAATGGACTGGGCGTTCCCTACGACCCGGAATTCAAGAAGCTCGAAATCGGCAAAGCGGAAATTCTGCGCGAAGGCGACGACATTGCGATCCTGGCGCTGGGCAGCATGGTCTACCCTTGCCTGGAGGCCGCGACGCGACTCGATGCGGAAGGACTTCATGCCACTGTGATCAATGCGCGCTTCATGAAGCCTCTGGATGAGGAGTTGATGGCAGTGCTGGCGGCGGAGAAGCGGTTTCTGGTGACGGCAGAGGAGGGCACCGCAGCGGGTGGTTTTGGAGCCAATGTGGCGGCGTTGCTTCACGACCGGAAAATTCCCACCAGCATCCTGCGCATCGCCGTTCCGGACCGCATCATTCCTCATGGCGCTCCGAACCTGCTTCATGCCAAGTACGGATTGGATGTGGATGGGATCGCGCAAAGAATTCGCGCCTATGCGGTTGAAATCCCATCGCCGGCGGCCGCCGGCTATCGCGCCCTGCGGTCGTAGCGGTTCGACGCCGCCTGCAGGAACCCCCCACCGAGGTTGGATGAAGCCTTCGCCCGGTCACGCCCTTGAGCCCGCGACCAAAGTGCGGCTGGACCGCCTGCTGGTGGACTTGGGCGTCGCCGAATCGCGCCCGCGGGCACAAGCTCTGATTCTGGCCGGCCAGGTTCTGGCCGATGGCCAGAAGCTTGAAAAGTGCGGAGCCTTGGTCCGCGCTGACGCGGAGGTTCGCATTCTGGGCGAGAGCCTGCGTTATGTGAGCCGCGGCGGCCTGAAGCTGGAAGGCGCCCTCCAAGCCTTCCACATCGATCCTTCCGGAAAAACCTGCCTCGATGTTGGAGCTTCCACCGGCGGCTTCACGGATTGTCTCCTGCAGCGTGGCGCTTCAAAGGTAGTTGCCATCGATGCCGGGACCAATCAACTCGATTGGAAAATCCGGAATGATGCGCGCGTCCAGGTTTTTGAGAAAACCAATGCGCGATATTTGCGGCCAGACCTTTTGGGTGAAACCTTTGACTTGGTGACGATGGATGTATCGTTCATCTCCGCGACGCTCGTCCTTCCGGTTCTTCCGCCGCTGATTCATGCCGCATCCATGCTGCTGGCGCTGGTTAAGCCGCAGTTTGAAGTGGGCCGGGGCCAGGTGGGCAAGGGAGGCGTTGTCCGCGACCCGGCTCTCCACCAGCAAGCTATCGATCGCGTCAGTCAGAAGGTCAAGGAGTTGGGGTTTGAGAGGATGTCAACCGTCCCAAGCGCCATTTTGGGCGCGTCCGGGAATCGCGAATTTTTCCTCCATGCAATCTGGCCCGGACGCAGCTAAAATAGCAGACCTTTGCGCAGGCCTTTGAAGACGCGTGCAGGACCGGTTCGCAAAGCCCATCGAGCGCCATCCGGCGGCGTCGCGTGCTTTGCGGATCAAATTTGAAGCGAACCCATCATGGATTCCGGGCGAGGGTCCAGGGATAAATGGAAATCAGGAAAATCGGAATCACCTCCAAGCCAAGGAAGGAAGACGTGCGGGTGGTGGTGCCTCCGCTGCTCGCCTGGCTGCGGAAGCGCGGGGTGGAACCCTTCGTCGATTATGAGACCAACGCGCTGCTGGATGCCAAGGAGCAAGCTCTGGCGCGCGGTGAAATGGCCGCGCAGGTGGATCTTGTAGTGGTCTTCGGCGGCGACGGAACGCTGCTCGCCACGGCGCGGGCGCTTGACTCGAAACCGGTCCCCATCCTGGCGGTCAACCTTGGCGGCCTCGGCTTTATGACGGTCATCACCCGGGATGACCTCTATTTCACGCTGGAAATGGTTTTGCGCGGTGATTTTCAGTGCGACCGGCGCGTGCAGATTCGGGCGGAAATCATGCGGAGAGGTGAGGCGGTTTCATCCCTGCTGGCGTTGAATGACGTGGTGCTGAACAAGGGCGCCATTGCTCGCATTCTCGATTTCGACATGTCCGTGGACGGGAAATTTGTTTCCACCTACAAGGCCGACGGCTTGATTGTTTCGACACCGACGGGATCAACCGCCTATTCACTCGCCGCGGGCGGACCCGTGATCGTGCCTAGCGTGAATGCCTTCATCGTGACGCCGATCTGTGCGCACACCCTCACCAACCGTCCGATCGTCCTGCCGGACACCGTGACTATCGACATCACCCTCACGGGTCACAGCGAATCCGTCTATTTAACGGCGGATGGTCAGGTGGCCATTGCGGTACGAAGCGGAGACACGATGCGGGCGCGCAAGGCATCCTCCTTCGTGGAACTGGTCCAGCCGGCGAATCGTAACTACTACGAAATCCTTCGCCAGAAATTGAAGTGGGGAGAGCGGTAGGCAAAAGGCGGCAGGCAGAAGGCAGTGGGGTGCAGCTCGGATCCTGTGGCGGCGGTCGGCGCCCGCCCCGCTGCAAAGCGGGGACCGCCGTTGTTGATTCCTCATCGTTTTCGGTGCTCCTAGAGGGCCGCTACAGCAAACTGCACCGCTACCGGCCTTTCAGAAGACTTCCGCTCTCATCAGGTCGTCCATTGTTTCCCGCCGGCGGATGAGCTGCGCGGCGTTGCCATGGACCAGCACTTCCGCCGGACGCGGCCTCGAATTGTAGTTCGATGCCAGGCACGATCCATAAGCGCCGCAGGAAAGAATGGCCAGATAAGCGCCGCTCTCGACCTCGGGCACGTCCCGGTCTCGCGCCAGGAAGTCTCCGGTTTCGCACACCGGGCCCACCACGTCGGCCACTAACCTTCCAGCGCCGGCGTCCTTCACCGGAATGACGCCGTGATAAGACCCGTAAAGCGAAGGGCGGATCAGATCATTCATACCGGCGTCCACCACGATGAAATTCTTTCGCGGATTTCGCTTGACGTAGAGCACGGTGGTGATGAGGACGCCGGCTTCTCCCACGATGAACCGCCCGGGCTCGAGGATCAATTGATGGCCGCTGCCCCTTAAGCGGGCTCGCAGCCCGGCTGCCAGTTGGTCCAGATCAAAGAGATCCTCGCCGGTATAACGAACTCCGAACCCGCCGCCCAGATCAACATATTCCAATTGTACGCCCGTGGTCTTCAGGGCTCGCGCCACGGCAAGAAGCTCATCCATCGCTCTCAGATAAGGCGCGGTCTCGAGGATTTGCGAGCCGATGTGGCAGGCGATGCCGGCAATTCGCAAAGCTGGGGACACGGCGGCGTGTTGGTAAAGGGCCAGAGCTTCTTCTTTGGGCACGCCAAACTTGTGACCTGTCTGCCCCGTTGAGATGTAAGGGTGAGTCTCGGCCTCGACGTCCGGATTAATGCGGATGGAAACGGGAGCGAGGGCGCCATGATGCTGCGCCCGAGCCTCCAGCAGCTCCAGCTCGCCGGTGGACTCGACATTGAACAGAAGGATTCCAGCTTGGAGCGCCGCGTCAATTTCATCGCGCGTCTTGCCGACACCCGAAAAGACGATGCGGGAGGCATCGGCATGCATCTTGATGCACCGTGCCAGTTCTCCGCCGGAAACAATGTCATAACCGCAATCCGCTGCGCGTAACAAACTCAGGATGGAGAGGTTGGAGTTGGCTTTGACGGAATAGCATAGGAGTGATTGAATCCCTTGCAGCGCCTGACGCAGGTGTGTCACTCGACCGAGAATGGCAGCCCGGCTATAGACATAGAGCGGCGTGCCAAATTTCATCGCGAGTTCCGCCAAGGAGACATCCTCGCAGAACAACTCCCCGCGGCGGTACTGCAAGCCATTCATCCCGGATGTTGCGTCTCCTGGAGGCGCCAGCCGGTTTTCGGCCACCGGATTTTTCGCCACTCTCATCACTTGGCCTTGATCACCAGGATCGTCTGATCGTCTCGGGGCGGTCTTCCTTGCTCGAATTTGCCGATGGCATCAAAGACCTTTTCGATAATTTCCTCGGGTGGCTGATGCGCATGCTCGCGGAACAGCGCCTCCAGCCGGCGGTTGCCGAACTCTTCGAGCTTGGTGTTCGTCGCCTCCCCGAGGCCGTCCGAAAACATGGCCAGCAGATCGCCCTTTTGCAATGTCAGTGAAGTTTCCTGGTACTCAACGTGGTCCAGCAGCCCCAGCGGAACTCCTTCCGCGCGGATGGCGTGGACTTTTCCCTTACGGACCAGCACGGGCAACGGCATCCCGGCGTTGGCCAGTTTCAGGAGCTTGGTCCTTGGTTCCCAGACACAATAAGTCAGCGTAATAAAGTGGCCTTCAATCTTGCGTTCGAGCAGCAGAATATTCAGCTTTTTAAGCATATCCGGAGCCATCAGCCGCTGCGGCGCCAAGCTGCGCAGCGTGCCGATGGCCATGGCGCCGTAAAGCGCGGCCGGCGCTCCCTTGCCGCTGACATCGCCAATGGCCAGTACCTGTCGCTCCTTCCCGTAGGAGAGAAAGTCGTAGAGATCTCCTCCCAGCTCGCGGGCCGGG
>JBOGKI010000075.1:0-12269 GCA_050745605.1 Terriglobia bacterium
CACCAGCACCGCGTGCCCGGTGATGCCACTACCTGCAAATGAATCCAGGATAAGCGAATCTTTATCAGTCGCAATCTCCAGAATGCGCTTAAGCAATCGAAGCGGCTTGGGAGTAATGAAAACAGAGGTCGAATCCTCAAAATCACAAATAGCAAGCAATTCTTTCTTGGCCTCTTGAGTGTTGCCGACTTCGGTGTGTTGCCAGATTGTTTCGGGGACGACCCCCTGTTTGACCTCTGACAAAAAGCGTTTAAGTCGCGGGACATTTTTGCCGCCCAGCCCCCACCAGATCCGCCCGTCTTGATCGAGGCGTTCGAATTCTTCTTTGGAAACGCGCCAGTACATACCCTTGGGAGGACCCTCAATCACGCGGCCTGAAGGACAGGTAATTGGATACGTTCCTGCCCCATAAAAATTTCGGGCCGACACGTCACCAGATGTCCAGACTCCCCGAGGGTCACCGTCAGGGTTTTTGTAACGAGCGTCCTGTTCGGTCTGACGCGGAATAAGATTGGGTTTCCAAACATCAGCAGTTTTCGCGTACAGGACCACATAATCGTGATTTTCGGATAGGTGGCGGGCTGTATTCTTTGGCGAAAATATCTTTTCCCAAATGATTGACGCGATAAAGTTCCGAGGGCCGAAAACATCGTCCATCACGGCCCGGAGATTTTGTACCTCGTTATCGTCAATGCTAATGAAGATTGCCCCGTCCTCGGAGAGGAACTCTCTCAGGAGCGAAAGTCGGGGATACATCATGCACAACCATTTGTCGTGGCGGGACAAATCTTCGGCCTCGGCACCGACCACTTTGCCGAGCCAATTGCGCATTTCGGGACTATTCACTGCGTCGTTGTAAACCCATTTTTCGTTGCCGGTGTTGTAGGGCGGGTCGATATAGATGCACTTAACTTTGCCAGCGTAATAAGGCAGCAGAGCTTTGAGGGCGAGTAGATTGTCGCCCTGGATCAGCAGATTTCCGCTGTCGGGGTCTCCCGCGGAAAGACTCGCGTCACATTTCAGTAACCGATACGGCACCTGCCGGTGGTGGTTTAAAACCGCCTTCTTCCCAATCCAGTCAAGCGTGGGCATCGGTTGATCGTCGTGTTGTAGCGTCGATCTCTGATCGACGATGAAAAACATTCGAAATCTCGGCGGTCAGAGACCGCCGCTACAACTGTCGGATTGTAGCGCACGATTATGGTTCAACCCTGCAACCATGTAAAGCACGCCGTTGTCTGGCGACGCAAACCGATAAGCGGATGTCGCGTGTGAGCGCGGGTGAAACTTTCGGCGCAGCTCTTTCGCGGGCTGGAAAGCTGATCCGGCCTAGGATTGGGCCTGCCGTCCACCTGTTGGAGGTTACAGACCGCATCTCTCTGGCTCTAGCAGTCCGCGCTCCAGGATTGAGAAAAACCCACGGACAGAAAAACGCTGTCCCTGGCTACCGATCGTGGACGCTTGTACTGAGATATGTTCATTGCAGACACAACAAGCGGGACATTCACCGTGCGCCGGAAGCTGCCAATCTTGCCCTTAGGCCGGTGCGATGCGGACGATCTTACGGCTTCGCGCTGCGCGGTAAATCGCCTCCATCACCTGCACATCCCGGAGACCGCTCCGGCCATCCGGCTCGGGCTCCCGCTGGCGGCGAATGCAAGCGGAGAAGTAATCAAGCTCCAGAGCAAACTCATCCATCCGTGGGAAGACTTTTTCAAACCAGCGGCCGCGAATCTTGCCGAACCACCGGCGTTCCTCATCGTAGGCGTAGGCGGGGTTGAGCGCCGCCCAGCCTTGCACGCCATGTACTTGAATGAACGACGCCTGCGCGGCGCCGAAGCTGGAAGTGCCCTGCATCACCAAGCCGCCCGGAAAAGTCAGACGGAAGGCAATGCTCTCTTCAATTTCTTCTGTGAAGCGAGCCGGATCGGCGGTCCAACTCCAAGCTTCCGCCGACACCGGCGCCTCGCCCGCCAACCAGAGCGCGGTGTTCACGCAGTAGACTCCCAGGTCCATGAGGGAACCGCCGCCGGAAAGGCCGGGATCAAAATGCCAGGCGGGGACGCTCGGGCCTTTTGGCAAGAAGATGGTGAACGCGGAGTGGATCAGGCGCAGTTTGCCGAGCCGGCCGCTGTCCACCAGTTTCTTCAGGGCGAGACTCGCCGGCTCCAGATACTTACGGTAGGCGATCATCAGCCGCACGCCGCCCGCCTCGCACGCCGCGATCATCCGCTTGCAATCCGCGGCGCTGTTGGCCATCGGCTTTTCGCAGAGCACATGCTTGCCCGCCCGGGCGGCTTGGAGCGTCTCACGCACGTGGGCGCCGTTGGGAGTGGCCAGGTAAACCGCTTCCACTTCCGGGTCGCGCAGGCCATCCTCATATTCATCATAGGCCCAGTAGCGCGGCGCTCCAAACTGCTTGGCAAATCGCCTGGCCTTGCGGCGGTCACGGCTGACGACGCCAATCAATCTGGATTTGCGACTGTGGCGAAACGCGGGCAGCATCGCATTCTCGGCGATTTTTCCGAGGCCCACGACGAGATATCCCACGCGGTTGGTATCAGTCATCAGAGGTTTTCCCGCCCTTTCGAAACGACGATAACAACAAAGGGGCGCAGCAAGCAGCGCCCCTACGTCCTTGTCCACGGCTTGGGCCAAGAGTTGACTTGACTTTCATATAGAAAGGGGTAAATTGGAGCCATTGAGCGGGTGGGTCCCTAGCGCCCGTATTCTGGTCTGTAGAAGTTAGCCCTCTTGTAACGGCGCCAGGGTCTCCGCCGGGAAATTGATTGTAACCGCTGCCGGAGTTCGCTCATGAATCCCTCACTCACGTGCCCGGCTTCCCTCCACAGCGGCTCGTGTATTGATGAAGCAGGAGGGCCCCATGTTCCAGATGATTGATGAGGAGAAGCCCTCGGCGGATGACCGCCGGATGTTCTTCTATAAGGTTGCCGCCTTCATTGCGGCCATCGGCTGCCTGGGCGTCATCACATATCTTCTGGCCACCTCCCATTATCTGGGTGGATGAGCAAGACGGTCAGAGCGGGAACCTTTCCTCCACCAGCCGCAAAGCATCTTCGCGGCTGCTGATGATTCCGTCGAGTTGTGCGTCCTCGACGGCTTGCAGTATCTCCTTGAAGCGCGGCCCAGGCTTGTGTCCTGCCGCGATCAGATCGTCTCCGTCCACCAGCGGGCGTGGACGGATTTCCTCAGCCGGAATTTCCTGGAGCATGCGCCGCGCCAACTCATAGTGGGTGAGGTCGCGGTGGCTGGAGAGGCAATCCAACCGGTGCAACTCCAAGTGTTCATCAAAACCCTCCATGCGCAGGAAGCGCAACTGGGTGGAACGCCGCATCTTGGGAAAATCCTTGAAGCGCAGGTGATGGCGGACGAGCTCCACCACGCGTTCCGTCTGCTTTGACGAAAGCCTCAGCCGCCCGCTGATTTCCTTCGCCATTTTCGCGCCCACTTCGGGATGTCCATCGAACCGGATGCGATCCCGGAAGCTGAAGGTGGGCGGCTTGCCAACGTCATGGAGGAGCACGCCCAGCGCCAGCGTCTCGCTTGGCTGACGCAGCCCATCGAGCATCATCAAGGTGTGAATCCAAACATCCCCCTCGGGATGAAACTGCGGAGGCTGCTCCACACCCTGCAGGGCCTTAACTTCAGGCAGCACCTCCGCCAGCAGCCCGCACTCGTCAAGAAGCTCAAAGCCGCGCCGTGGCGATCCTTCCGTCAAAATTTTCAGGATTTCATCCCGCGTGCGTTCGGCGCTCACTTCGCGAAGGCGCGGGGCCAGCTCGCGGATCGCGGCCAGGGCGGGCGGGTGGATGGTGAAGTTGAAGCGCGCGGCGAAGCGCACAGCTCGAAGCATGCGGAGGTAGTCCTCACTGAAGCGCTGGCCCGGATCGCCGATGGTGCGGACGCGGCGCGCTCGCAAGTCGGCCTCGCCTCCCACATGATCCAACACCCGTTCTTCGATCGGATCGAAGAGCAGTCCGTTGATGGTGAAATCCCGGCGGCGTACATCCTCTTCTGCGGTCGACGCAAACCGGACTTCCACCGGATGCCGGCCATCATCGTAGCGGCCATCGCTGCGGTAGGTTGCGACTTCGACATCTCCGGATTCTTTGGAGACCAGCACCACGCCAAACTTCGCTCCAACGGGCAAAGCTCCCGGAAAGAGTTCCAGCACTTGACCGGGGTGCGCGTTCGTGGCGATATCGTAATCTTGGGGCAGTCGCCCCATGAGCTGGTCGCGGACACACCCCCCCACAAAATAACCCTCGAAGCCCGCGTCGCGCAGACGCCCGAGGACTGCCAGTGCGTCTTTTCTTTTGTCGTTCAATCGCTGTTCTCAGACGGGCCGCGGCGGCGCCACAGCCGGGGCGCAGCAAGCAGTGCCCCGACATCGGCGCGGAAGACGCGCAACGCTTTGACGCTTCCTCAACTTGTCGCTCGGCCCTGGACTCCGTTCTTGCCTTGAACCGGTCATTTGAGCGCCTCTTGCAACTGGGTCTCGATCTTTTGAGTATCGGCAGGGTTCAGCGAAGCCGCGGTGAAGTTGTAGCGCCTACCGGTGCTAAGGAAGACATGGAAGGTTCCGGTGTTCAGCCCAAAAAAGACATTCGACGCCACTTCTTGAACTTCATTCACCGGAACGGAGAAAACCTCGGCGCCGTTTTCAACATAGCTCAGCATGCCCTTGTCCACACTAAGCGTGCCGTGGACCTGGGATTTGGTTTTAAGAACCTGGACGACATCACCAACGTTAAACACATCGAACGAAACAGCTTTGCCACCGGCGCTGCTGGCGGAGTTCTTCGCTGCGGGGGTAGCGGTGCTGGCGGCAGGGGCGCTGGGCGCGGTGTTGATGGCACCGCCGCTGACTTCAAAGCTGCCTTCCACCTCGTTCTGGTCAGGATTTACCACAAACAGCCCGGTCGATCCCGAAGCGGCATCCGAAGCAATCTGGACATGAGCCGTCAATTCCGATTTGCTCTTCACGTTGGTTCCGATCACTGTGATCTTGGGATTTGAAAACGCGATCCTCGCGCCCTGGACAAAATTCCGGCCTTTGACGGTGAGAATGAAGTTGCTTCCCGGTCCGGCGCTCGCCGGTTCGACTTTGGAAACGACGGGTGCGCCCGATGAGGAGGCGGGCTCGACAAAGTTCGCAGAAGGCTGTGACGCCGCCCCGTTGCCTGCTGGCGAGGCGCCCGCCACCGTGAAAGAAAATGCGAGCGAGGCCGGCACCGCTACCAAAACCGGGAGCACGGCCACAGCGGCGATCCCTTGCCAAGCCAGAATGAATTTGTCAGATCTTTTCATAATCAACGGACTTCCTTTGATAGCAGCCCCGCGCCATGGTTCTCAGGCCATAAATCAAAGCCTAGCATACCGAAATGCGACAAGCGAGACGGCTTTCCTTCCACGGATGTCTGGGCGCTGCTTGTGGCGCCAGGCTGAAAAATAAGCCTGTGGGAAACGCATAGAAATGCAGCCGGCAGCGACCCTCCGGCGGAGCTGCCGGTTGGCGCTATAATTTTATGCGGGAGGTTGAAGCTCACCATGGAAACGCCCGACCCTGCAATTGTGATTCAACTGATTGAAGCTTTTCGCAGCTCCAAGGTCCTGTTCGCGGCGGTAGAACTGGGCCTTTTTGACCTCCTCGAAGGCGGGCCCAAGGATGCGATGACGCTGGCCCGCGAGACGCGCTCGCATCCGGACGCGCTCGAGCGGCTCCTGGATGCGTGCACCGGGCTGGGTTTGCTCGGAAAGCGGGAGGGCCAATATTTCAACCTTTCCGTGGCGCAGGCCTATCTGCGCCGCGAAACTCCTGCGACCTTGACCGGATACATCCTGTATTCAAATCGCGCCTTGTTTCCCATGTGGGAGCATCTGGAGGATGCGGTGCGCGAAGGTGCCAATCGCTGGAAGCAGACGTTTGGGTATGAGGGTTCAATCTTCGAACATTTTTTCAGCAACGACCAAGCGCGGCATGACTTCCTGATGGGTATGAACGGCTTCGGAATGCTCAGCTCGCCGAGAGTGGCGGCGGCGTTTGACCTGTCGGGGTACCGGCGCATGGTGGACCTTGGGGGCGCGACCGGACACCTGGCGCTGGCCGTGCTCGAACGCTATCCGCAAATGCGCGCCGCTGTCTTCGACCTGCCCGGGGCGATTGAGACGGCGCGGGCCTTCCTGGCCGGAACCTCTTCCGAGGGCCGCATTGAACTGCTTGCCGGGGATTTCTTTACCGATCCGCTTCCGGAGGCGGACCTTTTCGCCGTGGGCCGCATCTTGCACGATTGGTCCGAGGAGAAGATCGAACACCTGCTCAAGAAGATTTACGAGCGGCTTCCTCGAAGCGGCGGGCTGCTGATCGCGGAGCGCCATCTGGATGATGACAAGACAGGCCCGCTGGCGACGCTGCTGCAGTCGTTGAATATGCTTGTCTGTACAGAGGGTAAGGAGCGGACCTTCGCCGAATATCGGGACCTTTTGTATCAAGCGGGCTTTGAGAGCGTCCGTGGACATAAGACGGGAGCACCGCTGGATGCGATTCTGGCCGTTAAGTGAAGACCAGTGACAAGTGGCCAGTGACGAGAGAGAGGTATTGAATGGGTTGCTCGTCTCCCGTATCTGCTCGAACCGCAAAAGAGTCTCGCGCCAAACGCGGTTCGCAGAACCAACGAACGAGGTTTTTCTCTGCGGTTCTTGCGGTCTTTGCGTGATGCTGTTTTCTTGAAGCTTCGGGTGCCGTGGCTGCCAGCTCCTGCTGACGGCTGAGGGCTGACCGCTGACGGCTTATTTGACTCTGGCCTTGAGGTTCAGATTGCGCATCAATCGGTGTAGATAGGTGGCGCGCACACCCAGAAGTTTTGCGGCTTCGGTGTAGTTGCCGGCGGATTGGTCGAGGGCGTTCAGGATGATTTGTTTCTTTGCTTCCCGCACGCCGTCATGGTAACGGCCGGAGGCTTCGTTGGGGGGCGGCTGCGTTTCCAGCAACGCTTCCGGCAGGTCCTCCGCCAGGATCATCTCCGAAGATCCCAGCACCACGGCGCGTTCGATGGCGTTTTCCAGCTCGCGGATGTTCCCTGGCCAGTCATAGCTCGTGAGACAAGCGCGAGCCTCTGTGGAAATCCCTTTGACCATTCGTTTGGCCTTCCCGCCGTGCTTGACCGCGAAATAGCTGGCGAGCAGGGGAATGTCCTCGCGGCGCTCCCGCAAGGGCGGCATGGTGACGGACACCACATTGAGCCGGTAGTAGAGGTCCTGCCGGAACCTGCCCTTGGCCACTTCCTCCGCCAGATTACGGTTGGTGGCGGCGATCAGGCGAATATCTACCTTGATAGGGCGAGTGCCGCCCAAGCGGTCCAGTTCACGTTCCTGAAGCACACGAAGCAGCTTGGCCTGGAGCAGGGGGGCGAGATCGCCGATCTCGTCCAAAAATACCGTTCCACGGTCGGCCACTTCGAGTTTGCCCTTTTTCAACGCCAGGGCGCCGGTGAAGGCGCCCTTCTCATGGCCGAAGAGCTCGCTTTCAAGCAGCGTTTCCGTAAGCGCCGCGCAGTTGATGGCGACAAAGGGCTGCCCCTTGCGCGGGCTACCGTGATGAAGGGCTCGGGCCACCAGTTCCTTGCCCGTTCCACTTTCTCCGCTGATCAAGACGGTGGATGACGAAGGCGCGGCTCGTGCGATGAAGCGGTGGACCTCCTGCATCCCCGGGCTTTCGCCCACCATGTCTTGCCCCAGGTCCATGATCTCCCGCAGCCGCTGTGTCTCGCCCTCCAGCCATTCGAGCCTTTGCGCTTTGTGAATGGCGATCGCTCCGATACCGGCAATGGCGCTAACCATTTCGAGGTGACGCTCGTCAAACCGGACGCCAGCTCTGACGGTGTCGAGGTAGATCACGCCGAGGGTCCGGCCGGCACCGACTAGCGGCGCCGCCAGAAGCGACCGGATCGGCGTCGAGGCCGAATTTGCCGCCTCGCTTTCGGATGGGTCAGGGAATTCTCTGAGCATGGCTACCTTGCGCTCAAAAGCCTCGCGCAAGGCCACGCGGTTCACATGAACACCCGGGTCCATCCCCTTTTCCCGGTCCCACCCAAACACTGTCGTGATCTCATCGAGATTGTTTCCCACCAGGATGATGGCGCCGCGGTCGGCGGGGACCACTTCAAAGATCGATCCGAGCAGTCGGCGCTCGACGTCTTCAAGGCTCTGGAGGGAGCCGATGTCGGAGCTGATCTTGAGCAGCGTCTTCAGATCGCGCAGGGCGCGCTGCCCCGCCAACTCCGACGCCCCCGGTTCCAGCCGGTCCAATTCCGGTGGCCGGCCGACGGGCATCTCCAAGGTGGCCACCGGTGAGGCGATCCTGTCGTCAATTGCCACCCAGCTTGGCGCGGGTGCCTCCTCTCCGGCTAACAGCACCACAAAGGTTGACGCGCCAATAATAATCTGGTCGCCATGCCTCAGCACGCGTTGCTTCACGGGGATGGTGTTGACAAAAGTACCGTTGTGGCTGTTGAGGTCGGTGATCTTCAGGTCGCCATCTTCCATCTGAATCACGCAATGGCGGCGGGAGACATATTGGTCATCAATCGGTAGTCGGCTGGAGGGTTCACGGCCAATGGTGAAGTTCTTTCCATCGAGGGAATAGGTGGCGCCTCTAAGGGGGCCGGCAATGCTAACCAGTTTGGGAGGATCTTGCATAGCACTCATGAGTTCATCAGGCTAAAAAACTTTCGAAGCGATTATACAGCATCCGGAAGGGCTCCCAGTGTGCACAAACGGATACTTTGCCTGTATCCGAATGGATATCGCAGCTCTCGTGATCCGGGCCTCAATCCGGCAGCCTGCAACCACTGCAGTGGCTTCGATTGTAAACTTTTTCTTTGTCTCTTCAAGGCCTTAGACTGACCTCGCTGTGTTACACGCTCCAGCCCAGCAACAATGGCCCGGCGCCTGCAAGAGAGAAGGCTGAAGCAACCGATGATCTGGGGAGGGGGGCAAACGAGGGAGGTAAGTCAAGAGCCACATCGGAGGCTCCCAGCTTCGCCGACGGCCTGTAGAGAGGCGGTGATTCCGGGCCAAAGCCCAGCGGAATCCCAAAGGCGAAAGAAGGTGGGGGTGACGAGGGGAGGACAAACTGCTGCGCAGTTTGCTCCGCCCGAGGCGTCATGCCACACCAGGGATCAGGGTTCTTTTTGAGGAGAGGGGAACCCTGATCCTACCCCTCGTTTGAAACGCATGTATTCTTCAAGTTGAACCCTGCCGAATACGCGTCTTCCCTTTAAAGCCGCAAACCGCGAAGCGCCTGCGTTACGATTCCCGCCTTCAAAGCGAACCATCGTGAAATCGCAATCAGCCAGCTCGATCAAGTTTGCTGTCCGCGAGATGACGTGCCTTCAAATCCGCGTTTTTCGCTCCGAGACCGTTACCTCTTGCGCAGTCTTGCGTCTGCCGCTATGCGCCTGTTACGTGGCAGGTGTCTCCACTTGGGAGGGCGATGCGCTGGAGCCTTTCAGCTCAAACGCGCAGTAAGGGCAGTAGCGGTCCAGAGGCCGCACTTCGCGGTGGCATTGTGGGCAGGCGGGCCGAAGGTTGTAACTGCATGACGCGCAATAATTGAACCGGGCGTTGGCCTTGGCGCCGCACTGCGGGCAGGCATAAGACAGCGGCTCGCGCACCACAAAATACAGAATGACTCCAACAAAGTAAGGGATGAAAATTGCGATCAGCGTCCAAAGGGTGCGGCTCATCCCACGGCGGCCTGCGTCACGGTTGATATAGGTGATCAATAGAATGAGGCATGAAAACGGTATGCTAGTCGCTACTACCACTCCTGCCCCGAAGAGCCCCGACGGCACATCGAGGCCTGGGAACAGCGGACCTGCCACGGCGTTCCAAATTTCGACCGTGACCAGGGCAGAAAAGATCAATAAACCCAGAATGTAATAGACCCCATTTGGGATCACGCGCAGCTCATCGCGAAAGCTGGTTCGCTCATTAGCGTGCCGCCAGCGGATCATATCCATTTGTTCCCGAAATGGCGCTTGGGTTGGCATGATGACCTCTCTTTCCTCTTACTGATCTTTCCATTCGCTCTAAAAGGCTCAGAACTCTGGTCCGTTGTGATTTTCTTCGTTTGTCAGGCGGGACCGCTGCCAGGCAAGAATCGCCGCGACTGCACCCGCAGGGATCAACCACCACAACACGAAGCCTGCCTGCCACAAGAGCGATGGCAGGTCCGCCTCGTGCCCCATCCATTCAAACGCCCGCCAGACAAAGGGCGCGCTGGCCACGCCTAACACCCAGGAGATCCCGCCAACGATCCATAGCCCCCACATCCGCTCATGTTGGACGTGAAGTTCACGCGCCCGCAGCATCAGGCGAAATCGTGTGGCTGAGATCAACGCCGGATCGACGCGCACCGAAACCGAGCGCAACGAGATGAGCGCACGATCGAGCGATTGCGCATGGAGCGAGCAAGACTCGCAGGTAGCCAGATGACGGTCGAGCCACACGCGGTCGCTTTCCGAAATCCCTTCAACCCGGGCTTCGAGCAGCAGGCGCTCCGAACGGCTGTGAGGATCCTCGGTCATGGGTGTTGCTCCAATAAATCGCGGAGTGATTCAAGTCCCCGGTAAATTCGGGATTTCACCGTCGAGATGGGAACGGAGACAACGGTTGCGATTTCCTCGATGGTCATGTCTTCCTGAAATCGAAGCAGAAGCGACTCGCGATAGATTGCCGGAAGCTGGCCGAGGGCCCGCGACACGTGGTCTGACTCCTCATGGGCAGTCGCCGCGTCGAGCGGTGAGGGGTCGTGGGACACGTCGGTTTGCGGAAAACGCTGCCGCTTGTCCGCGTCGTCAAGGGATTCAAGCCCTTGCGGTGGTTGCTTCCGGTAGCGGTCAATCACCAGGTGCCGGGCAATAGCAAATAGCCAAGTCTCAAATCGCCGCCGCCCGTCGTATTGATGTCCACGCTCGAGGACGCGAATCCAGACCTCCTGGAACAGGTCTTCAGCCGCGTCCCGGCGGCTGGTCAGATAAATCAGATAGCGGAAGAGCCGGTAGTGATACTGCTCGATGAGCCGGTCGAGCAGCTCAGGATCCCGACGGCGAAGTCCGCGAGCAAGGGCTTCCGTCTCCGCCTCCATTCGCAGCGAGAATAGATAAGTGATTTGGCCCATCTCACCATGGTATACGTCGAGCGAGTCTAAAAAGACGCATGGCACTGGGGCGTGTGCCCCAGTCCCATCTTGGGCCACCGGGGCCGGGATTCGCCCGCGTATGTTAAATTAAAGGGTTAAGGAAACGTTTATATCCCATGAAACCTCGAGTTTCCGTTGTGCAATATTTGAATACCGTCCCGCTGGTTTGGGGCATGATGCATGGGGAGCAGAAAGGCAAGTTCGATCTCACCCCTGCGACACCGGCGGGCTGCGCGGACGCCATCCGTTCCGGCCAGGCCGACGTTGGCATCATCCCCGCTATCGAGTATCAACGGATTCCCGGTCTCGAAGTGATGGACGGCCTTTCCATCAGCTCGAAGCGGGAGGTGCGCAGCGTGCTTTTGCTCAGCACCAAACCGATTGAAGCGATCCGCACGGTGGCCATGGATGAATCCTCGCGGACTTCTGTGGCTCTGGTGGCCATTCTGCTCCGCAAGTTCTACGGCCTTTCGATTTCCACGGCTCCGGCGCAGCCGAATGCGCCCGCGATGCTCGCCAGGGCGGACGCGGCGCTGATGATCGGCGATCCGGCGCTGGCATTCCATGACCCCGCGGTTCGAGTTTACGACTTGGCCGCCGAATGGCGGAAATTCACCGGCCTGCCGTTTGTCTTTGCGATATGGGCGGGAAATGCAGAGGCGAGACTTGGCCGTTGGGCCGCCGACTTCCAGGCGTCGCTCGCTTTCGGCCTGGCACACCTGGATGACATTGGACGCGAATACGCCCCACGCCACCACATGACGCCGGAGCAGGTGCGCTTTTACCTTACCCGGAACATCAACTATAATCTGGATGAAGAGAATCTTGAGGGTTTGATGCTTTTCTACCGGCTGGCCCATGAACTCGCACTAATTTCTGAAGTGCAGGACGTGCGCTTTGCCTCGCAGCAATCGACCGCGCCCGTCCGTTAACTGCTACGGGAAGAAAGGAACCGCGACGATGTCCATCACCAGGGTCCAGGCGCTCGAAATGCTCCGCTCGGATGATTTCATCGGGCTTGGCCTGGAAGCGGACGCCGTCCGGC
>JBOGKI010000076.1:0-12216 GCA_050745605.1 Terriglobia bacterium
TATGTCAAGGAATATTATCACGTCTATTCGTCACTATTTTGCACTTGCCGGAGCCTGTTATTGAAAACAAGAGCCTTGCTTCCCAAAACCGGCGAAAACCCGCCGGCGACCGTGGAAGTTGGGCTAAAGAAGCTGCCGCATCCAGGCATCAGGTCTAGCGGATAACCCAGCAAGCGGGCAGCACCAGTTCCATTCAGTTGCGTCCATTTCTTCGCTTCATCTTCGCCAAAACCAGGCGGCAATCATGGCCCTTCGCCGGCCTCTCAACTGCACCGCCGGGTACTCTGCTCGTGGACCATCTTGACCAGGTCGATGACATGCTGCGCGGGGGTGTCCGGCAGGATGCCATGGCCCAGGTTAAAGATATGGCCCGGACGACCGTTCGCCTGATCCAAAATCCTCTGAACCCGGCTCCGGATCAGGTTCTGCCCGGCGTAGAGGATCACCGGATCGAGGTTGCCCTGGACCCCCACGTTGGCTCCCAGGCGCGACCATGCCTGATCCAGTTCGACGTTAGCATCCAGACCGATAACATCGCCTCCTGCCTCCCGCATCAACTCCAGCAGCATGCCAGTTCCCACGCCAAAGTGGATCACCGGCACAGCACGCCGAATTCCCTGAATCATTTCCTGGCTGTAGGGAAGGACAAACTCATGGTAATCCGCAGGCCCAAGGCATCCCACCCAGGTGTCAAAGATTTGAACAGCCTGTACGCCTGCTTCGACTTGAGCGTTCACATAGCCTGCAAGATTTCTTGCCAAGTGGCTCATCAGCACGCCCCAAGCGCCTGGCTCCCGGTACATAAAGGCTTTGGTATGCCGGAAACTCCTGGAGGCTCCACCTTCGATCAGGTAGGAGGCGAGCGTAAACGGCGCGCCCGCGAAGCCGATCAAAGGGAGCGCGGGATCGAGTTCCTGCCGTGTCAGGCGGATAGCCCTCATCAGGTAATTCAGCGAATCCAAGGGTTTGACTTCCTTAAGTCGGTCAACATCCGCCGCCCGGCGCAAAGGCGGACGGAGCACGGGACCCTCACCCTTCTCATAGGTCAACTCGAAGCCGAGTGGTTCGGCAATCAGCAGAAGGTCGGCGAAAATGATCGCCGCGTCCGCCCCTATGGTCCTGGTGGCGGAGATCGTGACTTCGGCCACCCGTTCCGGGTCCTTGCAAAGGTCGAGGAATGGCATGCGGGCGCGAAGCGCGCGATATTCCTTCTGGTAGCGACCCGCCTGCCGCATAAGCCACACGGGTGTCGCGTCCACCGCTTCGCGGCGGCAAGCCCTCATGAACCGGGAATCGAGATAGGGTGCGCGGGCAGTTTGACCGTCTCCGGCTGCCGCGGAGGGGTTGTCACTGGTGGCTTTCAGTTCGGGACGGCGTGGCATCCTGGGTCCAACCTCGGTCGCGTCTTGACGCGGTGTGGAATAACCGTGCATGAGCTTGCTCAAACGAATTCTCAAGCAGTTGGTATGTTCTCTTCCAGAGTACGCAATATTGAGATTCGCCGCAAACAGGGAATTCTCGGGTCCAAGGCAGCGCGGCCGTTGGCCGGGGCCAAAAGCCGCGGTCGGGCTGGCCACTGTCACTCCTGCGGTCCTGGGCGAAGACTCCCAACGCCAGGAAATGGTTTTTCCGCGCCTCCCCTCCCCTGTCTCTCCATTGCTCTTTGCAGGCGGGCATGATATTCGTGAAATCGTGGAAAAGTCACTGCGCAGCATCTTCACTTCGGTGATCTTGTTTGCAGGCATCGTTTTCGGCCTGCCGGGTCCATTGGCGCCCTTTCGTGCCGCGCAGTCGAAAACGGCTCCTGCGCCAGCCACCGCCAACCAATCGCAGACTTCTTCGCTCGATTTCCTGGGCACCTATTCGGCTCCTAACGCCGTGCTCGCCACGGAGACCGGCCACACCAGCGCCCATCCACCTTCGCCAAGCGCCAGCCAGCGCCTGCAACAGATCGAATCCGCCGTCGCTGTCCTGCCCCCTTGGCCCGAAGACTTAATCTGGCCGGTCCAGACGATTGAAGAGAGCTGCGGTGGGAGCGGAAGTACCAATCCAACGCCCGGTGCCGGACCTACCCAGCGTGAGCAGCAACTTGCCCAGGCCAGCGCTCCGCGGCCGCCTGAGATGGGTTTGCGGCTTCTTTCTGCGGCGGACCACTCGATGCAGCTTAAACGTTTTGCGGGCGCCCGTTTGCAGTACGAAGAATATTTGACACTTTACCCGGGCTGCAAGCCGACGCACTGGAATTTGGCCGTGGTCGAGGCGTATTTGAACGCGCCCCAAGCGGCTCTTGGCCTCCGCCAATGGCTTGCGACAGCACCCTCACCGGAAAGTGGCAAGTTGCTCGAAGGCCTTCTGCAAATTCGTGCTAGTAATCCCGCGCTGGCGGTGCAGGAAATTGAAGAGGCGTCCAATTCCCGGCCTCCGGGCCGACACTCCGGCTCACACCGAACCCAGATATGGTCTCGCGCCGTGGCCGATCAGGCATTGGGCAATTTGCGGCAAGCGCGCGCCGGGTTGCTGCTGCTTCTGCCCGCCCATCTGGATTCACCAGAGGTTTGGTATGCCCTCGGCAGTATTGCCCTGCAAGATGCTCGAAAGAGTTCTCGTACCCTGTCGGAAATAGCTCCTCGAAGCGACTGGAACCGCAAACTGGAGGCAGAGGCGCTCGTCAGCCGCTATCCCGAGCTGGCGCGCGAAATTTGGCCGGAAAACGCCCCGCCCGGCGCGGCCAGGGCAAAGCCTGCCGTCGCCCGAGAAGCTGCCGGATCAAATTCTCTGCCTTCGTTTTCTCCGGCGCAGGCGTTGGCTCAAGCGCGTTCCATCGCGGCCAGCCTCGGCCATCTTGAGGCGGAAGCGGTTAGCGATCAGTCTCTTTATGCGAAGGCCCGGCAATCCCTTGAGCTGGCCAATCTGGCATTTGATCAGGCCGCTCGTTCCCCTGGATTCGAGGACCAGATGGACGCTCTGCGGGCGCTTGCGGCGGAGCAGGAAGATGATGAAAACCAGGCCCTGGCGATATACCAGCAGGGTCTCAAGCAGCACCCCGAAAGCGCCGTTCTGCACGCCGGCCTCGGTGAGCTTTACTGGTACCATCTGGAACTCCTCCAGGCCCGTCAGGAGCTCGAAAAGGCCTGGCAGTTGGACCCGAGTGACCCCTTAGTGACGTATGAACTCGGCGACACATGCCAGCGCCTGGCTGAACCCCGGCAAGCCATTACCCTGCTCGATCAAGCCTTGACGGTTGATCCCGGCCTGCTGATCGCGCATTGGAGCCGCGCCAAGTCTTACCTCGCGCTCGGCGATTTCCGCCACGCCGCTGAGGATTTCAAGGCCGCGGCGCCCATCGACCCAACGGGCGAAGTGGAGTGGCAGCTTTCGCGCGTTTACGAGCGTTTGGGCCAGCCGGAGCTTGCCCGTGCTGCCGAAAAAAGGGCCGAGGCCCTGCAGCAGAAGCAAGCCGATGCCGCTCCGCAACGGTAGCGCCGGTCGGAGTTTACCCTGGAGGGGACCGGCGTATTTCGCGGCTTGGGCCATGACCAACCCTTGAATTCCAAAGACCCTTTTCATCTCGAATCCAATCTGAGGAGGTTCCTCAGCCGCCGCGATTTCCTCGTGACCGGCGCGGGAATCCTTACGGCGGGGAGCATACTTCGTCCCGCCGGATTCTTCCCTTCCCCATTGCCATATCCCGCCTCTCCAGCCCGCGCAGTTGCTGCACGTTCCGCAATCAAGGGCATTGCCCGGCCGAAGTCGTGGTCGCCACTCGGTGAGGTCCTGAACCGCTTTCAAACCGGCGAACACCGCTTTTCCAGCGAGCGGAATTTGGCCCGGCTCTCACCTGGCTTTGCGGCGCTCCGCGAATGCCTCCTCTCCGGCGGCAGGAAGGCCGAGGCCTTGCTCGCTGGAGATTTTCTGGGATCGAGCTTTCAGCCTGTTCGCGAAACGGTTCTACGCCAGGATGAGCTGTTCGATATCCGGGAAACCGCCGCAAAAAGCGGCATGGAAGCATCTGACGTGCCGCCGGTTGCGTCTGCTGTAGCGGCGGCGTCCGCACCGCCGGCAACGGCCCTCAACAGCCTCGGCGCTGCGGAAAGCGTCATTCGTCATCGGGTCAAAATTCTCAACGCCGGCGATTTCCTGAGTGAAATGCGAAGTCTTCTACAATCGTTCTCCCGGATGACTTGGGTCGAACTCGAATGCACCGCCATCGAAGCAGATTCCCGGGACTCCGGGTTGCTGCGCACGCACCTTGTCTTTCACATGGCGGGAGACGCTGCAAAAGTTGGATCTGCTTCTGGCCCAGGCTGGCCGCACGCCCCAAGCCACGGAATCTCCGGCGAATGGCTGATCGATTGGATCACGCCGGACGAAGCAAAGTCCGGTGATCCCGCGGCGAAGGCGATTCCCGCGAAGATTGCCGCATGGTGGCCGCTTCAAATGCTTACCGTAAGAGTCACTGGAACCCTCTTCACGGATATCACGGCCCAGGCGTTCGGCGCGGGCTCAACTTTCCGATCACATCTCCTACGCGACACTAACTACTGGCGTGCCATGCTGGATTCCGCCGGCGGCATCGACATTTTTGGGAACTGCGGCGTCAGCGTAGCCGACGTGGATGGCGACGGACGCGAGGAAATCTACCTGTGCCAACCGCAGGGCTTGCCCAACCGCCTCTACCGCCAGAAACAGCCGGGCGTATTTGAAGAATTCTCCGCTCAAGCCGGAGTCGATTTGCTGGACTCAACCTCGATGGCGCTCTTCGCGGACATCCTGAATCGGGGGCGCCAAGACTTGATCGTGATTACCGAATCCGCGCCGCTGCTCTTTTTGAACGACGGCGGCGGCCGCTTCACGCTGGCACGCGAGGCGTTTCCGCCCTCGCCGGGGGCAACCTCGCTCACCGGCGCGGCGATGGCGGATTACGATGGCGATGGCTATCTCGATTTGTATGTTTGCGCCTACGGTTACTTTCAAGGGCAGGGCGGCAATCCCCTGCCCAGCCCTTATTACGATGCGCACAACGGACCGCCGAATTACCTCTACCACAACCGTAGCGATGGAACGTTCGCCGACGCGACGGAAACGAGCGGGCTGAATCACGGCAACAGCCGCTTCAGCTTTGCCTGCGCCTGGGTTGATTTTGAGAATGATGGTTGGCCCGACCTTTGTGTCGTCAACGATTTTGGCCGGAACAATTATTACCGCAACCGCCGCGATGGAACTTTCGAGGAAGTGCACGATGGCATTCCGGGTTACGGCTCCGGCATGAGTGTGTGTGCCGCGGACCTTTCGGGCACGGGACAACCTGATCTATTCGTCGGTAACATGTGGGCGCCGGCGGGACTGCGCATCACGCGGGATCCCGAATTTGCCAAGCTCTTCACTGATGTTTCACTACCGTCCGTTCGGCAATTTACTATGGGGAATGCCCTCTATCGAAGGACTTCAACATCGTCAGATATCCATGTAGCGGCGGTCGGAGCCTGCCCCGACGCAGGAGGGGACCGTCAAATTCTGGCTCCCCCAGACGACCGGGCAGGCACGAGGCCTGCCCCTACACAAGCGGACCGCCGAAGCTCGACGCTCATAGAGCGCCGCTACAGAGAGAGCTGTCGCGGCGGGCGGAGTTTACTCTGGCAGGGACCGCCGCTTTTGGGCGCTCATAGAGCGCCGCTACAGGAGATCCCGGACGCCGCCGGCGCGCGGCGAGGCCGTTGGGCGTGGTGTTCGGATAGCTTCGACCTTGAGAATGACGGCTGGGACGATCTCTACGTCGCCAATGGCTTCCTGGCGCCGCCGGAGCCGGGCCGCACGCCCGTCGACGCCTTTTTGTGGGAAGAGGTGGTGGCATCGTCGCCACATTCAGGCATCGTTAGCAGTCCCTACCGCGCCGCCTGGACGGGAATCTTCCAGCTTGCTCACCAAGGCCACTCCTGGAACGGAAATGAGCGGAACGTACTCTTCCTGAATCTTGGTGGCGGGCGGTTTGCGGATGTTTCCGCCATGTCGGGCCTGGATTTCCCGGACGATGGCCGCTCCTTCGCCGTCTTCGATTTTGATGGCGATGGCGACGCCGACCTGATCCTGCACAGCCGCACTGGGCCGCAGCTTCGCCTGCTTCGCAACGACGCGGCTTCCCGCCAGCGGTCGCTGGCGGTGCGGCTCACCGGAACGAAGAGCAACCGTGACGCCATCGGCGCCCGTGTCGAAATCCTCACTCCGTCCGGCCTCCAGACCCGCTTTGTCACGTGCGGCTCAGGCTTTCTGGCCCAGCGCAGCAAGGAGCTTATTTTTGGACTGGGACAGCACAGCGCGGTTTCCAAAATCTCCATCCGATGGCCTTCCGGAACTGTGACCGAGCTTGACAATCTGGAAGCGGGTTATCGGTATTCCTTGACGGAGGGGCAACCGGAGCCACGTCGCCAAAAGTTTGCGCCGCAGCCCGCCCCGGCTCAAGCAAACTCCGCCAAGCTTGAGGCTGAGTCAATTCCTCGCGTCTTTTCCGCCGCGATGATTGATCCACTGCCATTGCCGCCGCTCGACGCGCTTCGCGGCCTTGCAGTGCCACAAAGGGATGCAAAGTTCAGCCAGAGTAATCCGAAGCAGCCTATGTTGCTTTGGCTGTGGAATCCCATGAACTCCAAGCCGGAAGACCTCGCCACACTCTTCAAGGTCCAGGAACAGGTGAACTCCCGGCTGATTATTCTGGACACAGTAGCGGCGGTCGGTGCCTGCCCCGACGAAGGAGGGGACCGCCGTATTCTTTCGACGCTCACAGAGCGCCGCTACAGCAACCCGCCATGGAAAGCCGATGCGCGGTTCGAGCAGTTCATCTCTCTGTTGCTTTCCTATGTTTTCGACTATCGCCGCAAGCCGCCCTCGCCTACAGGACTACTAATTGATCCCGACCGCAGCTACAGCGGGGAACAGTCCGAGGCTCCCAAGCTCCTCAAAATCTATTGGGGTGGGGCCGATCCGGGTGAGATTCTGCAGGATGCAAAGGAAGGAGTGGCAAGTGGCCAAGCGGCTCTGCCCTTCCCCGGCCGCAGCGTGCTGTGTTCGTTCGCCCGCGAGACTCATGCGCTCGGCGCCGCGCTGGCTCAGGCCGAGCTCTACAACGAAGCGGAAGTTTACCTGGCTCTGGCCGTGGCCGGCAACCAGAAGGACGCGGACACGCTTTATAACCTGGCGTTGGTTCGCCGCGAGCTTGGCAAATACGCCGCCGCGCAGGCTGATGCGAAACAGGCTCTGGCGCTGCGGCCCGATTTTCCGGAAGTGGAGAATCTGCTGGGTGTGCTGCTGATCCAGTCTGGCAATCTGGACGGGGCCAGGAAGCTGTTCCAACAAGCAACGGTTCAGTCACCTGATTTCGCCGAAGCCTGGAATAACTTGGGGTACGTGTTGCTCCAAGAAGTAGACCTGCCCGCAGCGGAGAAGGCGTTCGACCGCGCGCTTCAGCTCGCTCCGGAATTTCCTGATGCCCTGAACAACTTCGGCATTCTCCTGGCGCGCCAGGGACACCTCGAAAAGGCTCAACAGGAATTCAGCCGCGCGCTTGCCCTTCAGCCGGGGAACGAGCAGGCGGCCAATAACCTCGGCGTCGTCTATTTCCACCAGGGGAGGCCAGAGGATGCCCGCCAGACCTTCCTCAAATTGCTCCAACACAATCCCGACGCGCACTCGGTGCTGCTCAACCTGGCCAAGCTTGATCTGTCGCTCGGGAAGAAGGATGAAGCCCGCAAGCTGCTCCAGAATTGGCTGGCACGCCACCCGGGCGATCCAGCGGCCAAGGGCCTGCTTTCCAGGGCGCTGTAGCGGCGGTCTACGACCGCCGTCTGCCACGACAGGCTGTAGCGGCGGTCTACGACCGCCGTCTGCCACGACAGGCTGTAGCGGCGGTCTACGACCGCCGTGTCTGCTATTATAAGGCGACGGTCATAGACCGCCGCTACAGCGAGGAGGGCCGATTTGTTGCACCCACCCCGTCTCCATCGGTTGCCGACTCTCTTTACTTCTTGGCCGCTCTACTTCATCACGGTTTGCACGTACCACCGGCAGCGGCTTCTTAACACGTCTGCCATCCACGACGCATTTCTTGCGTTTGCAAGATCCGGCAGAGAACGCGGGATAACCGTGGGCCGCTATGTGCTGATGCCCGACCATGCCCATCTCTTCGCAACATTCTCCAACGGCGCGCCTTCGCTTCCTATTTGGATCAAATCCTTGAAGAACACCATTTCAAAAGAACTGAGGCGGCAAAATATCCCAGGCCCGCATTGGCAAAAAGGCTATTTCGACCATGTCATGAGGTCAAACGAGTCGTACGCGCAGAAATGGGTCTACGTAGCGGAGAATCCCGTACGAGCGGGCTTGGTGCAGAAGGCAGAGGAATGGCCATTCCAAGGCGAGCTTTTTCAACTTGGTTTCCCGGAACCATGACCCCCGCGCTGTAGCGGCGGTCGGAGCCTGTCCTCGCGGAAGCGAGGGACCGCCGCCTCTATCATAATTATGCGACGGTCATAGAGCGCCGCTACAGAAAAGAAAAAGGGGCTACTCAGGTCTGAGCAGCCCCTTTTGAAAGGTAGCGGCGGGTTTATCCCGCCAGCCCCGAAATGGCGGCGTGAAGCCGCCGTTAGGGGTTAAAATTCGAGCCGGGCCTGGAAGGCGATCATGCGGACGGCGCTATCGCCGCCCAGGAACGAGCCGAGCAAGCCAGTGGGCGGCGCCACCAGGCTGGTGATGGTTCCTACGCCCGTGAGCGTAGCTGGATCGCTCGGAACGCCCGCGGTATTGCTTGGGAAGTTGAAATTGGGATGATTGAACAGGTTGTAGAACTGCCCGTCAATCCGCAGCTTCACGCGCTCACCAATGTTGAAGTTCTTGCTCACGAACATGTCCGTCCAGAACAAGCCTGGTCCGAACACGCTGTTGCGGGCAAGATTCCCGATCTGGCAATTAGCCGGAGTGTTGCCGCCCACGCAAGCGCCCGTGGTTGAATCGATCACGGACTGGAAGGCATTAGGATTCAGGAATTGCACCTCTCCAGATTGCGTCACACCCGCGATCGGGCCGTGCGCGTACTGGCCCGCGGCCGTGCTGCCAGGTGCGGCGCTGGCGAAGCACGTACCAACGTCGGGCGTGATGGCGCTCCCGCAACTGGCGCTCAACATGGTGACGGGAAAGCCGCCGTGAACAAAGATATCCCCAGACACCTGCCAGCCATTCACGACGTAACGCAGAATGCTGCTGTGGACCGGCGAAGGCAGTTGCCAGACGTAATTGCCGTTCAGTGAATGGCGGACGTCGTAATCGCAGTTGCCGTATTGCCGGTTGAGCTCGCCCGGAATGGGGTCGGTATTGGAGATGCCGGAAAATCCAAAGAACCCGCCGTTGGAGATTTCATCAAGGCAATGGCTCCAGGTGTAACTCAACTGGAATTGCAGGCCATGGCTCATCACCTTGCGGCCCGTCACCTGCAAGCCGTTATAGTTGCTGCCAGCGCCCACAGCAACCTGCTGCACGTCACCAAACCGCGCGTCGGCCGGAGTATTGAACGGGTACGGCGAGAAGCAACCGGCGCAGAAGCTTTCAGAAGAGTTCAGGTGGACGAAGTACGGCTCCTGAACGTAGCGGTCACCGACGTAGTAGGCGTTCAAGCCCCATGAAGGACCGAACTGATGCTCGATCCCAAGGTTCCATTGGATCGAGTAAGGATAGGTCACAAATCTCGGCGTCGCTACGAAGCCGGCGGGAGAAATACAGTTGGACGGAGCGTTGGTAGCGGCGCAGGAAAGAACGCCGCTGGAGAATCCACCCAGCAAGGTCTGGTTGGCTGCGACCGCCATGTCGTAGGCGCTTTGCGTACTGCCTGGGGCGAACCCAACTCCACCGGCTCCAGAAAGCACTCCGTAGTTGAAGCTGTTGTAATTGGGGAAATTCGAGCCCAATTGGTCAGAGAGGGACGCCGGGAAGATGTCGGTGAAGAGTCCGAATCCGCCCCGGAAAACCGTGTCTTTGGCGAATTGGTAGGCCAGCGCCGCCCGTGGTTGCCACATGATCAAGGGCGTTTGCGGAATGCCGTAGGCTTCGTTCGGATTAATGATCTGATTGAGCGGCGTGTTCACGTCGTGGGTGATTCCGTAGAACGGAGCGTCCAGACGTGAAAACAGGCTGTGCTGGTTGATGAAGTTGGAATTCCAGGTGGCCCTGATGCCCAGCGTGGTGGTGAGTTTGGGCGTCAGCTTCAGGGTGTCGGACGCATAGAGGTCAAGACCGGCAAGACCGATGGGTTGATCCCTGCTGGCGGAAAACGCCTGCACGGTGAAGCCGGTAGCGCCAAAGGTAAATTCCGGCAGATCGTAGGCTCCCATGTAGGGCGTGGTGTTGCCGGCAAAATCGTGGTCGCTCACCAGATAGCGGTGGAAGAGCTCGCCGAATTTGAATTCGTTCTTGCCCTTGGTCCAGGAAAGATTGTCATTCACGAAGTAAGACGTGACATTCCGGCCCTGGGGCCAGGCGTAGTTTTCGCCGCCGATTCTGGTGAGGCCGGCGCCGGCACCGGCGTCGTAGACAACAGGGAACGTGGCGACGGCCTTGGCGAGCTGCGCATCGGAGAAAATGGCCGAATACCATTGCATGCCGGGATCCAGTTCGTTTACCAGGTTGGGACCGAAGGTGTGGGTGAAGCCGATGGACGTGCTCACCTGTGGCTGCGTGGAATAAGCGTTGTAGAGTGAGCTGAGTGGATCCGTGTAGGTGGCCTGCACGCCCTTTTCATACTGGAAGCGGTACCAGATGGTGTTGGTATCGTTTAAGGTCTGGTCAACACGTGAGGTCCAGAGGAAATCGTGAGTATCAGAACCGCCGGAAGAACTGCTGCGAAGCAGGCAGCCATTGCCGTTTGCCGGGGCACCCGCGCCGAGGGGGCAACCGGGTTGGGGTTGAGCAGTGCCCCTCTGGGAGTCCCGTAAAGACTAAACATGGTGTTGTAGAGCGGAATCTCCGAGGGCTGCGCCGGCAAGGTTCCTCCGAAAATAGGATCGGGGCCTCCGTTGGGCAGGGCTTGCGTCAGGATATAGTTGCGGTATGCCGCCGATGGCACCGTGATTTGGTTAAATATCGGAAGGGCGATGCGGTTGCCTTCGATATCGGTAAAGAAGAAGGCTTTATCTTTCTTGATCGGGCCGCCGATGGAGCCGCCGAATTCGTTTACCACGGAACTGGGCTTGCTACCGCCCGTGGCGTTGACGAAATAATCGGCCGAGTTGAATTGAGAACCGTTCCAGATTTCATACAGGTTGCCGTGGAACTGGTTTCCGCCACGCTTCGAGATCACGTTCTCCTGCATGGCCCCCAGTCCTCCCTGCTGCGGGTCAAAGGAGTTGGTGTTGACGGAGATTTCCTGAACGGCGTTCAAGCCAAGCTGCAAGTTGGTGGCGCCGGTATTGTTGAGGTTCAGGAAGGGATCGTTGGCCGGAATGCCGTCCTGCGTAAAGTTATTGGACGTCGACGGCAGGCCGTTGAACTCGGTATTGCCGTAACCACCGGTGGTGTTCATCACCGCGCCGGGCGCTACGTTGGCCACGTAGGAAAGATCCTGGCCGGGGTTGGGAAGGTTGGCAATCTGCGTGGCGGTGAGCGACGTGGTGGTGTTGGGGTTCTGGACCGCAATGACGGGAGCCGCCTCCGTCACTGTGACCGTCTGCGTTGCTTCACCCACCTTCAGGGAAACATTGATGGTGATGGTAACGCTGACCGGCACCCGGAACGGCCCAAGGATGGAAGTCTGAAATCCGGTCGCGTCGACCTTCACACGGTAGTTGCCCGGATCGAGATCGGCCAGATCGTAGTTGCCGGAACTGGTGGTCTTGCTGCCGCGAACCGTCCCCGTAGTAATTTCAGTGGCTGTGACCGTAGCATTGGGAACCACAGCGCCGCTGGGGTCCTGAACCACGCCGGCGATCGCGCCGCTGGTTCGTGTCTGCGCCCACGCTCCCAATGAAACCAAGAGCACCGCCGTCAGCAGGACAAGTGGTCTAAGAAACCATACACGGGTAAAACGCAGTGCCTCCTTCATAGAAAATCCCTCCGGTAAGATTTTGGTGCCAGTTCACCTGGCTCGTCGGAATCCACCGAGATTCCGCCTTCATGGAGCCGAGCTCCCCTAGCTTGATTCTGTTCAATCCCTACCTTCCATAGAATAAACCCGCCGTGAAC
>JBOGKI010000077.1:0-12199 GCA_050745605.1 Terriglobia bacterium
TGGTTATGGGCGTCGCGGCGCTTTTCGGCATCTTTTCCGCCACCTACTTCTGGTTTTCCAAGATGTTTGGCCGGATGATGAACGAGCGCCTGGGACAAATTCATTTCTGGCTCACGTTCGTCGGCGGGTACTGCACCTTCATACCGATGCATTTTCTGGGATTGGAAGGTCTGCCGCGCCGCTATTCATCGCTCGGCGACACGCGATTCGCCAGCCATTTGCTCCACCTTAATACCTTCATCTCGGTCGCCGCGCTCGTCACGGCCGCCGCCCAGCCCCTGTTTTTCGTCAATTTTTTCTGGAGCATGTTGAAGCGGGCTCCGGCCGGCCCCAATCCCTGGAAGGCCACGACGCTGGAATGGCGTTCCCCTCCGCGTGAGCGGACGGTCGTGTACCGGGGGGCATACGAATACGGCATTCCAGGAGCGCGCGGCGATTTCATCATGCAGGATGACCCATAGCACCGCGCCCGAACCGCCTCGTAGCCACCCTTTAGCTTGACCCATTCAGCGCCGGCCTGTTCGCATCGTAATCGGCATCACGATGCGGTGTGACGCGGATCACTGCGATGGCTGTTTGGGTTGGCTAACATGCCTTGCTTGGGCAGGCATCAGGCGGGATCTCTCGCACCGGCGACCGGACGTTTAGGCTTTCGGCGCGCTTTTGGCGGCGTCGATCGGTTCTGTCGGGCCCAGCGAGAATCCGAGGTTACGTACTGGCTTTCTCGCAAAAACGCGGTGGACAGTAATTACCTGGCACATCGGAGCAGGGCCGTGATCCCGTGGGCGCCCAATTGAAAACGGCAGTCAGCTTCAGGCAGCCGGCCGGGACCGGTCGGCATTAACATACAGTCCGTTTTCGCAGGAGGTTCATGGGCTTCAAGCAGAAAATATTCTTCTTTTCCTTGCTCATATTTCTCTCCTCCAGCTTCTTGGGGCTGCTATTTTGGGGCACGCGCGCGGATGCGGTTCCCAGTTACGCGCGGCAGACCGGACTGGCGTGTAGCTCGTGCCACACGACGCCGCCCGAGCTCACCCCACTCGGTCGGCAATTCAAACTAAACGGCTACACGCTGACGGGACTGAAGACCATCACCTCGAAGCCAGGCCATCAAAATGCGCCGCTCAGCCTGCTCACCGAACTGCCCCTGTCGGCTCAGTTCACCATCTCCAATACCAACACGGAGCGGCCGCAGCCCGGCACACAAAACGGAAGTTTCGAATTGCCCCAAAGCGCCAGCCTGTTTCTGGCCGGCGCCATGGGCGACCACGTGGGCAGCTTTATCCAGGTGACCTACAGCGGCCAGGCGGATCATTTTAGCTGGGATAACACGGACATTCGCTACGCCGAGGACACGAAATTCCTCGGCAAAGATTTGGTGTATGGCATCGACTTCAACAACAATCCCACCGTGGAAGACCTCTGGAACGACACTCCGGCATGGGGCTTCCCGTGGGTGAGCCCGGATTCCGCCCCGACGCCGATCGCAGCCCCCGTAATTGATGGCGGTCTGGCTCAAGACGTGGCGGGGATCGGCGGCTATACGATGTTTGACCAGCACCTTTACGCCGCCGGGTTTATCTATCGCTCGGCACACTTAGGCGGCGCTCAGCCCAACCCGGGCACGGGATTTGGAACTAATATCCAAGGCCTGGCTCCCTACTGGCGAGTGGCCTGGCAGCAAACGCGTGGCAATAATTACCTGGAAGTCGGGACTTACGGAATGCACCTGGCTTCGACGCCCGGGTCGGTCGTGGGCCCGCGCGATTACTTCACCGACCTCGGAGCGGATTTCCAATGGGAGCGTACCGTCCCCTGGAAGAGTCGCAACGATTTGTTGACCGTGCACGGAGATTATGTGCACGAAAGCTCTGACCTGCTAGGAACGCTGGCCGCGACTGGCGCCGCATTTGCTTCGCATGATCTGAATTTTGAGCACCTTGACGCGGTCTATCACCTGGGAAACCGCTACTCCTTTGACGTCGGCCCATTTGCGGTCACCGGCACTGCCGACCCCACCCTTTACGCCTCGGCGCCGGTGAGCGGCAGCGCCACGGGGAATCCGAGGGCGGACGGGTATATTCTGAATATGTCCTATTGGCCGCTGCAAAACATTCAACTGGGAGTCGAATATACAGGCTATCTGAAATTTAACGGATTGGGCGTCAACTACGATGGTTCGGGCAGGAACGCCTCCGCCAACAATTCGATTTATCTAGTTGCGTGGTTTGTGTTCTAGCGGGCGCGCCTATTCCCACTCTTATCGACAAGGCCGAAAATACCTGAACCGCTAAGCCCATTCGAGGTGCATCATGAGTCGGAGAACACTCGGCGTTCTGATTGTCGCCATTGGCCTGATTGCGTTTTTACGGCCCATCCGCGGTCGGGGTAAGGCGGCAGCCGGCGGAGAGATCAGAGGTTCGGTTCACTTTCAGGGGGTCAAGCCACATCTACCCCAGATCAGCATGGCGCAGGACCGTGTGTGTGCGTCAGAACAGAGCGGTCCCGTGTACCCCGAAGATGGCCAAGTGAACAGCAACGGGACATTGCCCAACGTTTTCCTATACATAAAAGAAGGACTGGGCAGCCAAACCTACAAGCCGCCGTCAACGCCCGTGACACTCGCGCAACGGCGATGCCAGTATGAGCCACACGTGCTCGGCATCATGGTAGGGCAGCCTCTGCAAGTAGTTTCCGAGGACCCGACCACGCATAACACCCACGTCATGGCGAAGGATAACCGCTCCTGGAACGTCTCCCAGCAGCCCGGATCGCAACCCCTCATCGAGCGGTTTACTCATCCGGAGATTATGATCCCGGTGAAGTGCAATCAGCATCCCTGGATGAAGGCGTACATTGGCGTCACCTCGAACCCCTTCTATGCTGTCACCGGCAAGGAGGGGAGTTTCGTGATAAGGGGTCTGCCGCCGGGGAACTACACCCTCGCGGCCTGGACAGCAAGTTTCGGCACCCGGGAGCAACAGGTCACGGTGCAGTCGAATCAAGCTACCCAAGCAGATTTCACTTTCGGCACGGGCCAGTAGTCGAGGCCGCGAATGCAGAACGGCTCTTACCAGGCGCCCTCCTCCCCCAGGCCATAGGGGAACCCGTCTTCCCGGGACGGCACTCGGTTTTCTTGTCGTGTTGATCGGAGTGGGCACAGCGATGATGGGAATCCTGACATGCCCCGGTGGCAGGCAGCGCAGCGCGGACCCGGGGCGGCAACCAGAAGCCGCTGTCATGCTGCCACTCCTGCTTTCGCGGGAATGACTGTCTCGCTGCTCGCTCAGTAATGAAACCGCCAGTGGAATGCCACGTAGATCGACCGGGGGTCCGCGAAGTGCGTGCCGCCAAACGTATTGCTGTTATCCAGTTGAAACCGCGTGTTCACCAGGTTCAGGGCGTTGAGGCTGACGGAAAAGTTTTCCCCAAACGACTTGCCGAGCGCCACGTCCCAAACCGAGTGGGGCGGAAGGTGTGCCGGCCCGCCGCTATTTACAAACCCAGAGCCGAAGGCATAGCTGGAGCTGGCCCAGCTTCGATACGGCAACCTGAAATTCAGAACCGTGCTGACCGTGTTTCGTTGGTCATGGTCCAGCAGGAAATAGCTGGTGGGCGAGAATTCCAGGAGGCCGCCGGTGATCGGTCCCAAGCCTTCCGCGAGCTGGTTGGAGTAGGCGATGCGCAATTGTCCGCGGCCGAAGAGTTGCGGCGAGCGGACCGTGACCTCCGTGCCTCGAATCAGCGCCGCGAGGTCGGTCAGCGGCAGAAAAATGTCGGAGTTTCCGATTTCGTCGTGATCCAGAAAGTTGCGGGCGCTGGTGCGGAAGTTATCGACGTCGATGAGCCAGTTCCGCACGGGGATGGATAAGCCGATATCATGCTGAACATCCCGCTCCCCTGGCAGCGGGACGAAGCCGAAGCCTTGCTGGATTGCGAAATTCAAGAGCGGGCCGCTGACGGTGTCGAGCGGTGGCGGTTGATAATAGGACGCATAGTAACCACGAAGAATCCAACCCAAGCGCGGGATGCGAAGGGCCGCTCCCAAGCGCGGATCGGCGGCGTTCTCACTGATGAGACCTCCATAGTGGGTGAGGCGGATTCCGCCGTTGAAGGTGAGCCACGAAGTGGCCTTGTATTGGTCCTCGGCGAAAATCGCTTCGGAGTTGGCCCACGGCATAAAACGCTGAGTGAGAGTTTGAGTTCCGGGATGGGCGCTCAGTCCGAAGAAAGTGTCATCGTGCTGGCCCCAGACTTGGGTTCCCAGGCGCGCGCTGTTCTTCTTCTTCTCCACCGCAAGGGTTGCCAACGCCCCCACATAGTCCGATCGCCGGTTGTCATTCAGGATGAAGGGCGTGTCGTTGGGACCGCCGAGGTAGTCGGCGCGGTTAAAGTGGAAAAAGGGTGAGACGGTGAGGACAACGCCATCCGGTGAGCTGTGCGCCCACGTCAAGCCCACCATATCGTCGCGTTCTACATCGAGATCGCGAGTGCCGGCAGCTTGCTGATCGGGAGTGTTGGGAATCTGATAATGATCGCCCCGAAGCGCGGCGACGAAACGCAGTTGGTTCTCGGCTGACGGATTATAAAGGATCGACGCGAATCCGCCCAAGCCGCTTTCCTGATCGTGAATGATGAAAGGGGTGGGCGTGGAGATCCCGAGATCGGAACGGTTTCCGTTCAGACTTCCGTAATAGGCGAAGCGTTCGGTGTGCCCGCCGAAGCTGAGCAGGTCATCGGTCTGATTGAAGCTGCCGTAGGTCGTCGTCAGCTCTCCCTGGTTGTTCTTGTCGAAGCCGGAGGGAGTGATGACATTGAAAAACCCGTACGTCCGGTCGCCGTATTCGGAAGAGTACCCGCCCGTCTGTACCTGAAGAGATTCGATGTCCTTGGGATCGATCATCGGGCCCACATTGCTGGCGATGTTGGTGTTAATGACCGGAATGCCGTCGAAGAACCAATTCTCCTGGTGGCCGCCCCGGACGTGGAGCATGTCGTGCACCATGTACGCGCCCGGTACGAAGTCCGTGATCATCGCCAGACTGTTGGTGAGGTCGGCGCCGGGTGTTTGGGTGATTTCCTGGCGCGAAATAGAAGTGCGAGTCGTGGCCGATTGGGTGTTGAGCCGCGCCGGCGCGCCTGAGACTTCTACCTTCTGCGCGACGGAGGCAATCGCCATCTGCAGGTGGATGATGCCGAGGCTTTTCGAGTCCACCACCAGAGGCTTCTGGAGCATGGCGAAGCCGGGCGCCGTAACACCGATGGTGTAGTTTCCGGACGGAACGTTGGGAAATTCGAATTCGCCCTCGGAGTTCGCCTGGGTTTTCAGCTCCACCTTTGAGGCCGGATTCAGGAGTGTGACATTTGCTCCCGGGATGGGCCGGTGCTGTGGGTCGTGGACAATGCCCCGGATGGTCAGGGAATCCGCGGCGGCTTGAGCGCAGAGCAGCAACACGATGACGGCGCATTGCAATACGGTTGTCTTGTTTCTCATCGAGACCTCCTGGGAACGTGGGATATTTGCCTTTTGCGGAAGGCGGGCGAATGCACTCGCGCCTCTCTAGCGGCACTCGGCGCCTGCCCGGCTGCAAATCAGGGAGCGCCGAAAAACCGGCGGTCCCTGCCAGCGTAAACTCCGACCGTCGCTACAGTTTGCGAGCGTCGTTGACTTACCGCGCTCGGTATAGCGGGCGGTTGCGTCCAGCAAGAAGCGGCCGGCTGGCCCCCTCCAACCGAAGGAACAGAGGCCCGTTCTTGCCGGAACGCACTCTTCCGCCGGTCAAGTGTGCAGTTTCGCTGGATGGAATATGCTGTTTCTCAGAGGTTCGCCAGGAAGTGTCGGGGAGGGACAAAAGGGGGAGAGGAAAAGCCGCTGGAAGGATGAGCAGCGGGCGCAATGTTGAGCCTGGCCGTGAAGGTTGATGGACCAACCGGAGCATGTCCGGCGGGTCCAATCCTCACGCCCTCATTCCCTTTGGTGATCGTGGGCAGAGAATGATGCGAGAGTGAGCACGTGCAGGAAACGGATCGCCGGCTTGGTGTTTTCTGATTCAGCGGGCGGTTTGAGCACTGTTGATGCGAGGCGTGCATTTTCATCTTCATCCGGCATGAACCGCCCTTGCAACAGCACTCTGATTGGCAGCACGACGGCGCGGAGTTTCGGGCGGTCAGCGTCCTCCAGGCGGGAACGATGCTTGCCGCCAGGATCAGCGCAACAAGAGTCACACACGCGCGTCGCGACATCTCTTCTATGTTAACTTAAGTTCACGGCATCTCCAAATCGTTTGCTTGAAGGGGCGAGTTTAATACTTGTAGCGGCGTCTATAACGGCGGAGGTGTCCACATGATCGTTCTTAATCGCCGGACATTCATGCAGGTTTCCGTGGCATCATTGGTGGAGATGGCGCCAGAGAATACTCAGGCCAGGCTTTGCCGGCGAATGCCGCCGGGACGGCGGCGCTACACTGTGCACTCAATTAGTGAACACTACACCGGGAATGACGGCGCTCAGCGTCAAGCCGCTTTTGATTGGGGCCGAAGGCCGCGTCTGCGCCGCCCACGGGTGCGCTGGAGAGAATCTCCCCGCTGGCCTTTTGACCAACGGGCGCGCAAGTGGCAATCGACGTGCTTGGAGCGCACCCACCGAAGCCAAATCTAAAATATCTCATTTGTTTTGTGTAACTTGCTTGGCTTTGTTCTGAAATCTGTGTAACTATTTGATACTAAATGGCTTGTTGGTTTTTTGATTGGCTTTGTTTTGGCTTTGAATGGGTTTGTTCCTCGAGTTTACTATTGTTATCAGTAACTTATGGGTTTGTTTAAACAATCCTTTTTTTTATCAACTTTCTCGGTCCATTCGCCTCGTCCGGGCGCTCTGCGCCGGGCGCTGACTGCTTTATTTTCTCGGGCTTTCTCCCTTTCCCGGTCCTCTCGCGGCATGTCCGGCAGCAGCCGGGTCTTCTTTTCAATCGGCCGGTCGATCACAGTCATGGGGCGCATCAAGCCCCGCTGATCGGCGGTCCCGGCTGAAGCCATTGAACCATCAAAATGGGCGGCGGCAGGCGCAGGTTTCAGCATGGCGATAGATGTCCCAGTGAATTTCGATAGGCGAGGGGGATACCCAATAATAATACCCCTGTCCGTGGCCGGAGTCAAGGGTTTTTGAGGGCAGGGCCAGCCGGCAGCGCGGACCGGCGTCGTTCAGGTCCGCCGCCCTTAAATTGGGAAAACGGGATGGCCGCGGTCAATCGTTTCAGGTTGGCCGTGGGCGTTTCCTCCTTACGCCCTGACTGTGGCTATCCGCCTAACCCAGGCGCGCCCGTAGCGCCGGCATCCCTTCGCTTCGCTCCGGGCAGGCTTTGCCGGCACATGCCGCCGGGACGGCGGCGCTACATGGTCCACTCAATGACTGGACACTCGAGATCCATCCGGTCGCCGTTCGTCGCGCCTTGGCACTCGTTGGGTCGCCAGACTGACCATGCGGATCGCTGGGTTAGGCGATGCGGGAGTTATTGGTGTGGGTGACCGATATGGATGACCCTTTTGATTTACAACGGTTCGTAAGCGCCCAGGATCCGGTGTTTGACGAGGTATGCGCAGAATTGAGGAGAGGTCAGAAAGTGGGGCACTGGATGTGGTTCATATTCCCTCAGCTTAAAGGCTTAGGTCACAGTTGGATGGCAAGCAAGTTCGGTATTTCGTCGCGCGTCGAAGCGGAAGCCTACCTGCGGCATTCGATTCTCGGGCCAAGACTGAGAGAGTGCAGCCGGCTTGTGAGCCTTGTGGAGGGACGTTCGACTGAAGAGATTTTCGGCTACCCCGATAATCTGAAGTTTCAATCATCTATGACTCTGTTCGCTCATGTTGCATCCGACAATCAGATCTTTGTAGACGCCTTGCAACGGTATTTTGGTGGCCAGCCTGACCGCCTGACTCTTGAGCGGCTTTGATTTTGATGCCCTGCGCAGCAAGCTTGAACTGCAGGCGTCAGACTTGCGATGAATTCTTGGATAGGCTATTAGAGAACAGGTCGGCGCGACGTGCGGTTCTCTCAAGACGGGTTCCTGGTTCCATCAAATTTCAAATGGACACGAAGGCTGTCGCGCATGAAAGCTGAGTTCCCACATTCTTCTCGTGGTAGACTCAAAGCCCATTCAGCAGGAGTCAGCGGATGTCAGCCGCATTTCTTGGGGTTGTGCTGTCGATTGTCGCCGGCGTTCTGAACGGAAGTTTTGCGACTCCCACCAAGTACACGCGCCAATGGGAGTGGGAAAACATCTGGTCCGTCTGGGCGGTGGTGGCGATGCTCATACTCCCGTGGGCCTTGGTTTTTGCCACCATCCCTCACGCGGTTTTTCTTTTCGAGAACACTCCTGGCAATCAATGGTGGCTCCTCGCCCTCTTCGGAATTGGCTTCGGACTGGCCCAGATATTCTTCGGTCTGGGAATCGCCGCGGTGGGCATCGCCCTGAATTTCGCCATTGCCATCGGCATCTCCACCGCCTTTGGATCCATTCTGCCGTTTCTCTCCGAGCACGCTGAGCGGATCTTTACGCGCGAGGGTTATTTCTTCTTTCTGGGCATTATCTTGATGCTGGTAGGGATTGTGCTCTCTGCCGTCGCCGGTCGTGAGAAGGAGAAGCAGCTACGGCGGGACGCTCCGAAATCTCAGGGTGCCTCCACGAAAAGGATCAGCTTCGCCGCCGGACTGACCCTTTGCATCCTGGCCGGCCTCGGTTCTCCATTGGGTAACTTTGGTTTGGCATTTTGCACGCCCACCGTCAACCGCGCGGTGGAGCTCGGCGCCAGCTTGACCAACAAGTACAATGTGATTTGGGCGCCTCTCTATACCGCTTCCCTCGTGCCCTATTTGATCTACTGCATCTACCTCTGGCGCAGGAATCGCAGTTTTCATCTGTTTGGATCCGCCGGAACGGGCGTCAACTGGCTCTATGGCGTCATCATGGCATGCCTGTGGATGGGGAGTTCCGCGGTCTACGGGATCGCCGCGTCCCGCTTCGGTGACATGGGGCCGGTCCTCGGCTGGCCGCTCTTTATGTCCGTCATCATTATCACCTCGAGCGTGTGGGGATTTTTGACGGGCGAGTGGAAAGGTGGTGGCAGGAAATCCGCGAATGCCATGATTGCGGGGATCATATTCCTCATCCTAGGATTCGTGACTCTGGCCTACAGCGGGACCTTGAGTTAGCGGCATCGTGCCGGCCGGTCCAACGAAGGGCTTCTCACGGCTGCCGCTGGCCGGATGAGGGTTCCGAATCCCTGGGAGCCTACATCGGTTTCGCGGAATGACGGGTCGTAGGTGGGATTTCACCGTAGCGGACTCGAATCGCTTGGGTGGCGTCGAGCGCAGAAAGCATGGCCCACGGCTCAATTTCAGTATGCGCGCCGCGTGAATTCAGCGTACTGATCACGACCTCGGTAGGAATGTTGCCCACCAGTTCATCGCTGGCAAAGGGACAACCACCGAGACCGGTCAGGGCGCCGTCAAACCGCCGGCAGCCGGCCTCGTACGCCGCGATTACCTTTTCTGCCGCGGCCTCCGGCCGGCTGTGCAGATGCACCCCGAGTTCCATACCCTGGGCGCGCGGTTTCGACGCGCTGAAGAGGTCCGCAATCGCCTTGGGCCCGGCGACGCCAGCCGTGTCAGCGAGAGAAACCTCCAAAATTCCCACTTCTCTCAACCAATCGAGGGTATCCTGAACCACTTCCGGTCCCCACGGCTCTTCGTAGGGATTGCCAAATGCCATTGAGATATAGACTACCAGCTTGCGGCCCGCAGAGCGGGATGCGGCGTGGAGCCGCTCAACCATGCGGCGCGATTCGGAAAGAGACATGTTGGCATTCTGCCGGCGAAATCGGGCGGAGATCGAATAAGGATAGCCCAGGGTTGTAACGCCTGGCGTGATCAACGCCCGCTCCAGTCCCGGTTCGTTGATGACGATTCCAATGATCTCAAGTGGGTCCGGCAACACGGTTCCAGTTTGTTCCGGGCCGGATGGCCCGAGGTTTTGCGCGATTTGGGAGGCCGTGGAATCAAGTTGAGCCATGACCTCGATCATGACGGCTTCGCTGTCCGCCATTTGTGGAACGTACTTGGGCGCGACAAAGCTAACGGCGTCAATGTGCCGGAAGCCGGCCTCAACCAGTTTGCGGAGATAGGCGACCTTGGTTTCCGTAGGAATCATCTTGGCCAGTCCTTGCCAGGCATCGCGCGGGCACTCGATGATTTTGACTTTGTCCATGGTTTTCTTTGCGCTCTTTGCGTCTGTGCACGAAAGTCTTGATCCCGCTTTATGTTTGCAGCACGCCCGTCTTGAATTCCGGCACGTCTGGATTTAAGGCTGCGGCCTCCAACGCCCAGATCAGCGCCTCGCGGGTCTCAGCGGGATCGATGATGGCGTCCACCCACAGCCGCGCGGCTGCATAGCGAGGGTCGGTCTGCGATTCGTAGGTTGAGCGGACGGACTCGAAAAGCTCCTGCTTTTCCGGTTCGGTGAGCTTCTTGCCCTGGCGTTCAAGCTGCTTGAGCTTGATTTCCACCAGCGTTCCAGCGGCGGATTCACCGCTCATCACCGCGTAGCGGGCGGTGGGCCATGCGAAGATGAAGCGCGCATCGTAGGCCTTGCCGCACATCGCATAGTGCCCCGCGCCAAAGCTACCGCCGCAAATCACCGTGATCTTGGGGACGACGCTGTTGGAGACGGCGTTCACCATCTTGGCGCCCGCCCGGATGATGCCGCTCCATTCCGCCTCTTTGCCCACCATGAATCCATTGACGTCGTGCAAGAAGACCAATGGGATCAGGTTTTGGTTGCAATCCATGATGAAGCGTGCGGCCTTCTCCGCCGCCTCCGTATAGATCACGCCCCCGAATTCCATGCGCTTCTCTCCGGTGGATCGCGCTGTGGTTTGAACATGCTTCTTCTGGTTCGCCACAATACCCACTGCCCAGCCGCCGATCCGCGTGTAGCCGCAGATCACAGTTTGGCCGTATTCGGCGCGATACTCCTCAAACGCCGAGGCGTCCACGATCCTGGCGATAATTTCCCGCATGTCATATTGCTTGGCCGGATCGGAAGAGAAGATTCCGTAGACGTCTTCTGCCGGATAATTTGGAAGTTCCGGATCCTTGTAATTGAAGGGCGCTCCGGGCCGCTGGCCCATCTTTTCGACCAGTGCGCGGATGCGGGCGATGCAGGCGTCGTCATCCGGCTCGCGAAAATCCACGGTGCCGCTGATCTGCGCGTGCATCTTGGCGCCGCCCAATTCTTCAGCGGAAGTTTTCTGGCCAATGGCGGCCTGCACCAGGGCTGGACCGGCCAGAAACAGGCCGCTACCCTCCGTCATCAGAACGTGATCGCACATGACGGGGAGATAAGCGCCGCCTGCCACACACATGCCCATGATGGCCGTGATTTGTGGAATGCCCGTCGCGCTCATCACGGCGTTGTTGCGGAAAACGCGGCCGAAGTCGTCCGTATCCGGGAAGACGTCCTCCTGCAACGGCAGAAACACCCCGGCAGAATCCACCAGGTAAAGGGTCGGAATGCGATTTTCCATTGCGATGTTCTGGGCACGGATCACTTTCTTGGCAGTCATCGGAAAGAAGGCGCCGGCCTTCACCGTGGCATCATTGGCGATGATCATGACGAGCCGGCCCTCAACGCGTGCCAAACCTGTGATTGTACCGGCCGCCGGAGCGCCGCCCCATTCTTCGTACATTTCATACGCCGCAAAAATGCCGAGCTCAAAGAAATCGGAGTCCGGATCGATGAGCTTCTGAATGCGCTCACGAGCGGTCAGCCGGTCCTTTTTGTGCTGCGAGTCGATGGCCTTGGCCCCGCCTCCCTGCCGGATGGTCTCCTCCTGGTTTTTGATCTCGGCCATAATGTCCACAATGCGCCGCAGGTTCTTCTCAAAGACCTGCGATTCACGGTTGATCTGCGTCTGGAGCACGGAACTGGCCACAGCATTCGTCCTCAATAAAGAGTGCGTTTCAGGGGAGGGCCGCGACCTTGCGGCAGGGGCGACCCTCATGGTCGCCCTTTTCGGGCGGGCCGAAGGCCCCCCTGCAAGAGCCTGCCAATGCCAGTATACTTGGGTTTCGCTTGCGCCGGCGGCGAATCCGGGCGCTGGCGGATTTACGCAGGCCGCGCGCCATGCTCACGGTGTAAGATAC
>JBOGKI010000078.1:0-12035 GCA_050745605.1 Terriglobia bacterium
TCGCAATTCAGATAATAAAATTGCGGCAGGGAGGGCAACCATACAACTTTAATCCGCCCGAAAATGGATGTTGTTTCAAGCCTTGAAACTGGCGGATTTCTCGACAGACTTAACATAGTAATACTAGCAGGATGCTGAAGAGGCGCATGGGGCTGTCATGCTGAGTGTCTGATAGGCCTTCGGTCCGTCGCTGTTCGTGAAGAATGGCTAAGCCCAGCCAAACCTTTGTTTTCAATACTAGATCCCTCTATCCTCCCCGCAGCAAAGAAATCCAAGAACCGTGACGAGGGACCAGTGACAGGAAAAACGCCGTGAATCGATGGCTGGTCGCTGCCTTCGAGATCCTTCGCAGCGTTTACTCTGAGTGAGAAGCCGAAGACCTGAGCACAACAAATTGGCTGCCGGTTCACCGACTCAATTCCTCGGGTGGCACCACGGCGGGCCTTGCTCCGGCCACCGATAGCAGGTAATAGACCGCGAAGCCCACAATAAAGGAGAAAAGGACGGCAGGCCGGTCAGCCTGGATCCAGCTTGCGGGCACTCCCGGAATGTTCCCCAAAATGCCGACGGCAAAACCAGTGGCCCAGGCAGCATAGCCAGCCCAATTGATGCCGGTCCGCGGTCCCGACCATTTTTTACCGGCCAGGAGGTAATCGGCCGCCATCGCCCCGCAAATGGGTCCGAACGACGCTCCGACAATCGTAAAGAAGCCCACCAGATTCTGGGCCACGCCAGTAATGGCCAGCAGGGCACTGATGGTGACGCCGATGAGGGTAGAGACCGTGCGCGGAATCCTCGGTATCATCGTTGCAAAGCTGTTGGCGGCAATAAACGAAGAGAAGCACACGGGCACCACGGAGGCCGCGGCAAACAGGAAGAACATGACCGGCGCCAGCACGCCGACGTGGGCGATGGCTACGGTGTAAGCATAATTCGTGCGGTCCCCCGTGCTTCCAATGTAGCCGGCGACGGCCAGGATGGGCAGCCCGCCAGCCACAATGATGGGAAGCGTTATTCCGGTCAGTCCTCCCCAAAATACGTCGCTGCGATTGCGGTTACTCATACCGAAATCCGTTCCCGCCGCGCCCGCTGTTGCAAAAAAGCCAATCACAATTGCTAGCGTCGCAAGGAACCCGCTCCAAGGGTCGGGATGAGTGGGACGATAGTCAGAAATGCCACCCTTGTTCGCCCAGAATACGATGACGATCATGATGAGCGGCACCCAGTTCAGCACCTGGGCAACCTTGGCGACGTATTTGATTCCCTTGATGGCCACCCAAGCGAGAAGGTACACCCAGATCAACACCAGCACGATAAAAAGCGTCTTTGAATCTTTATGAAGTCCCTTCAAGATAAAATCCACAGAAATCCACGTTCCCACGGCAATCCAACCCAATTGCAGCAATCCCATCAGAAGGCCGGGCATAACGTAGCCGCCGGTGGTTCCGAAGGTGGACGTGCCTACGATGTACAGAGTGCGCCCCGTCTGCATGCCGAGCATTCCCGGCACGTAGTAGTACAAAGCGAAGCAGAGCAGGCCCGCCACCACCAGCCCCAACATGCAGACTTCCACCGTTCCCTGATCCAAAGTCGGCCCGGCAATGCTCAGATAGAAGCCCACCCACAGGAAAATTCCGGCGTAGGAGGGAAAAGTGTTCTTGTACCATGGCGCCTGGCGCTCCGCCGGATTCGGGACTGAGGCTCTTACGTAGTCAGGAAGTTTGGTTGGCATAGTCACCTTAGCAATTTCACGGAGTTGAATTCTGAACTTGGCGAATCACCTGTTTGCGCATGGGTGGTCGAGTCGATCGTCAGCGCATGGCTTCATCCATGCCACAAGAATCGCAAAAAAAGTATCAGGGGCTTCAGCCCCTGAGGCCCTCAGCGGCTAAAGCCGGTTCGAATACCAGGTCCCTCAACGGCATGGCTGAAGCCCTGCCCTGACGCTCCCATGCGAACCCACCTGGGTGCGCTGCGCATAAAATAAGCGATTCCGCCACGCCAACAAACTTCACGATTCGCTGAAGTCGATGGTGGCGGGCTGGGTGCGAAAGCCCTTGGTGCTGACTCCGACGTAGATGACTCCGATCAAAAACCAGATGCCGCCCACCGTTTTAGCAAGAATATTCAGGTTCCACCAGATCAGAGCGCAGAAGGCGAAGCCAAAGAGGGGCAGAATGGCATCAGCAAGAACGCGCCGTTTGTAACCGGGCCGCCGCACCACCGTGAACTGCCAGAAAGTAGCAAAATTCACGCCCATGAAAGCCAGGAAGGCGCCGAAGTTCAAGAGCTCTCCGGCGTGCTCGTAGGCGTTTCCGATGTAGTTCAGCCCAATCGCGCCGCTCAAGGCCAGCGCGCCGATAATGAGAATGTTGTAGGTGGGCGTACTGCTGCCCGGGCTGAGATATCCAAAAACCTGCTTGGGCAACACACTGTCACGCCCCATGCCGAAGAGCAGCCGGGCTGCGCCCAAGCCGCCGGTCAAGGCGCTTCCAAACGCTGCAAGGATCAGAACGGCGCCCATAGCCTGGAACAGCACCGGGCCGCCTACGCGGTGGCAAACGTCCATGAAAGCGGTTTCCAGATTGGGGAAAGTGTGCCAGTTGGGCCACACGCGCTGCCCCAGGTAAACTTCAAGGCCGCCGAAAACTCCTGTAAACAAGCAGACAATGACGGTCGCCAGCAGAACATTGCGTTTGGGATTTTCAACGTCTTCGGAGAGGGTGGTGACACCATCGAAACCAATATAGGTGAGCGCGGCGAACGAAGTGGCCATCCAGATTTTGTGGGAGTTAAATGTCTTAGGGTCGTAGAACGGTTTGGCGGAGAGAAGCCCGCCCCAGCCACTGAAATGCCAAAGGTAATGAACGGCCAATGCCACGAAGGCCACAATCACCACACACATGAAGGCCAGCAGAACCTTGTTGGCGCGGGCCGAAGACTTGATGCCGCGGAGATTCAGGATGGTCACAAGACCAATCACAAACAGCGCGGCAACCGCATAGGGCATCTGCGGCAGATAACGGGAATGAATGGCCGTTGCAATCCAGATGGTGTTGATCAGCGGCTGCAGCAGGTAGTCCAGAAGCATCGCCCAACCCGCCAGAAATCCCAGATGGAGATTCAGCCCCTGGCCGACGTAGGTATAGGCCGAGCCGGCGGCGGGATAAATGGCTGCCATGCGGCCATAGCTGAATGCCGTGATCATCATGGCGAACATGGCGATCATGATCGTCGTGACGAAATGGCCGTTCGAAAGCTTCTGGGCAACGCCGAACAAGGGCACCGGCGCAATGGGCTGGATCAGGACGATGCCGTAGAAAATCAAATCCCAGAGCGTCAGGACGCGGCGAAGCTTGGGCGCGGCTCCCGTGGTTGCTTGCACCGTGGTTGAGGGCTGACTCATCTTCCAGAGCTGCCCAATTGTCGCAGGCTCATTAAGTTAAACGAACGGTGAGAATAGCAAATCTATGTTCAGTTTGCGCGAAAATAAAGCGTGAAGTGGTGGGTCAGTCTACTGTAGCGGCGGTCTGTCGCCGCCGAAAGTCGCCGGGCATTCAGGTTCGGAGGTCGCGGACCGCCGCTCCAGACCGAAACTGGCCCACTTCCCTGCGCAGGGTGGCCTTGCCAATTGATACGATTTGTGACACATTGCCTGACTTCAAGCGATGTCTGATCCAGGACAAGGCCAAAAACCAGATCAAACTGCGGCTGAAATACCACCTCCCCCGCGGCAGCCTCTGGGCGCGAGGACGAAGAGCGCCGGAATCGCGCTGCTCTTCAGCATGATCCTCTTGATTCCCCGCGTTCGCCGGCTACGAAGAAAAATTTGGGCGTGGACGGTTGTTCGGATCATAGTCTTTGGCGCTGGCGCCTGGTTTGTGTGGCTTTTTGCTCGCCCCGAGGCGGGGGTCAAGTGGCTCGTCCTGGGGATCGCCCTGTTGGCTTTCGGAATCCTCGTCCGGTCGCGCCCCGAAACCAAATCCGTGGACGCCGTCGCTCGCGAGCTGCGGGCCTTGATCGTGCTGAACGGTGGCGCCTTCTTCGCACCGGGCGGCGCCAAACCCGTTCCGGACACGCGCATCTTCGTCAACCCGGAGCGTTTGGTGGTGCTCACCGGTACCGGGCAGCAAGCCGCGGAGATTCCGGTGGCCGGCCTGCGGCGCCTCGCAGCCTATTCGGTTGCGTCAGAAACAGGAAAGAAGGGTGGCGAGGGAGCCTGGGAGCTCGAGATGACCTGGGATTTGGGAGAATCCTCGACCGCTCGCTGCCGTTATGAGGGCTTCTTCGCGGAACATCTGGCGCAAGTCGCGCAACAGACAATTGAAAGCGTGAGGAAGAAAAGTTTGCCCGTCTTGAAGCTGTAAGGCGGGCTGACCGCTGATCGGGTTAAACTAAGGCACGCTTCGAAGCGCGGCAGTCATTCTGTTTTGCGGAGACGGAGATGCAGAAGCGATTCTTGGCAATCGCAGCGCTGGCTGGGATCAGCGCCGTGGTTTTCGTAGCAATCATGCGAACGGCGAGAGGGCAAGACAACAATGCCATGAAATACGACCTTGTAATTCGGAGCGGGCACATCATCGATGGCACCGGCTCTCCGTGGTACGCGGGTGATATCGGTATTCGCGTCGGGCATATCGCGGCCATCGGCAAGTTGTCTCACGCACCGGCGAAACGGCTGATTGACGCCTCGGGGCGCGTGGTTGCGCCTGGATTTATCGACATGCTCGGGCAATCGGAAGAGGCGATACTCGCCGATCCCCATCTTGAATCGAAAATCTTTCAGGGAATCACCACCGAAATCACCGGCGAAGGCGACACTGTCGCCCCGCAGAATAACGCCACTCTGGCGGATTTCAAGCAGGAGTTTGAGCACTACGGCATCACGCCCAACTGGCGAACGTTTACGCAGTATTTCGCGCGAGTCCAAAGGCAGGGGATGGGGATCAATCTCGGAACCTATGTTGGCGCGACGCAAGTCCGCCGCTACGTGATCGGCAACGATGACCGCCCGGCGACCCCGGCGGAGCTAAGCAAGATGAAAGAGTTGGTTGCCGACGCGATGCGCGAAGGCGCGCTCGGCCTTTCCTCGGCTCTGGAATATCCCCCGGCGCCCTATGCGTCAACGGCTGAGCTGGTTGAGCTGGCATCGGTCAGCGCCCATTATGGCGGCATCTACGCAACCCACATGCGTAACGAGGGCGACGGAGAAATGGCGGCGCTTCGGGAAACGGCGCGCATTGCGCGCGAGGCGCACACCGCGGTCGAGATCTTTCACCTGAAAACCGCGGGGAGGCCGAATTGGGGAAAAATGCCGCAGGTAGTAGCGTTAATTAACAAGATGCGCGGTGAAGGACTCGACATCGAGGCCGATACCTATGCCTATACGGCGTGGGCTAACGATCTGGCGGCTTTCATCCCGCCCTGGGCGCACGACGGGGGCGACGCGAAGATGATTGCGCGGCTGCAAGAGCCCGCCACTCGCGCGCGCATCCGCAAAGAAATGGAAACGCCGACCCAAAAGTGGGACAACGAATGGCAGGAAGTTGCGGGGCCGAAAGGAATCTTGATTACATCCGTCGAAAATCCGCAGCTCATGCCTCTTCAAGGGAAGACCATTGCTGATGTCGCCCGGCTCTGGCACGAGGATGCGATCGACGCGATCTTCGACCTGATTATCCGGGGCTGCGCCTTCACCGGCGTGGCCGTCTTCGGCATGAGCGAGCCTGACGTGGAGCTGGCGCTACGGCAGCCCTGGGTTTCGATTGACAATGATTATTCCGGCGGATCGCCCACCGGCATTCTGGGCAAGGAGCATCCGCACCCGCGCGCCTACGGGACCTTCCCGCGCATCATCCGGAAATTCGTGCGCCAGGATCATCTGCTGACGCTGCCGGAGGCGATCCGCAAATTTTCAGCACTGCCCGCGCAGCGCGAGGGCTTGACCGACCGCGGCGTCCTGAAGAAGGGGATGTGGGCGGACATCGTAGTGTTTGATCCGGCGAAGGTGCGAGACCTTGCAACGTATCAGAATCCGAACCAGCTCTCCGTGGGCATGGAGGACGTGCTGGTGAACGGCGTGCCGGAAATCCTCGACGGGAAAATGACGAAGGCGCTGGCGGGAAGAGTGATCTACGGGCCGGGTTACCGCGGGCAGCGTTGAGGGTGCGGATTCTCTGCCCTTCAGCTCAACGATTCAGAAATTCATATCGGCGCTTGCTGACAGCAATGCGCGTCACGAAGTACCGGCGCACATCGCGTTGCCACTCCCTCGGCCGGGGCAGAACGGGCGCGGAGGGCAAATTTGACAGAGGGAGTCTGCGCGCTTAGACTGAAGCTGCCATGACCGTTACCGTGAAAGACAAAACGCCGCTGACGATTCCCGACGCGGTACGCCGTCGCGCCGGGCTGAAGCACGGCCAGAAAGTGGAATTCAAGGTATCCGGCGGCGTAATCAATATCATCCCCAAGCTTCCTTCCGCAGATGACGAGTATACGCCCGCGCAGCGGCGGGTTATTGACGCGCGGCTGCGCCGTGCCAGCAAGGGACCCTACTACGGTCCCTTCAAGAGCGCCGACGAAGCCATTGCCTTTCTGCATAAAGAGGTCAAGCGCCGGAAAAGGACGAAGAGGACGCCGTAAGCGCTCCTGATGGACGTTACTCTCTCCGATCGCGCGATTGACTCCTTGAAGGACGCCCCACCCAGTGTCCGGCGGGCCTTCGAGAAGCAGCTCCGCTTCCTCGCCAACAATCTCCACCATCCTTCCCTCCGAGCCAAAAAGTTTGATGAATCGAAAGACCTCTGGCAAGCGCGCGTGAACCGCGACTGGCGCTTCTACTTCACGATCATCGATGACACTTATCGGATCGAAGATATCATCCCGCATCCGAAGTGACGCGTCCCGGCTAAATCACCTTTGCTCGAACACCTCGCAAGAGGCACGATGCATGCGCCACCCGTGCTCTGCTTGGCACGCCGCGAAGTTCTACCGGATCGTATCCCCTGCCAAACCCCAGAAATCCTTCACGTAGTAGGACGAGACGACGTTACCGAACAGGTGGCAGATCGCTTTGCATTCCGGGATATCGCCATAAAGCCTGCGGCCGCGCGCGAAGACCTTCTTGAACGATCCCTCGCGCAACAGGTTGCCACCGATGGTCTTCAGCGGCTCGCAGGGATAAAACACGTCGCCGTTCGGGTAAACGCGCGGGAACATGGTGGGGAAACACTGGAAGTCGCCAAACTCGAGAACCGTGCGCAAGAGCTTTGGGGTGCCATTGATGGGCTGCGCGGAGGTGCGGCGGCGCTCCACGATTTTTTCGACCAAGGCGTTGTATTGAGGATTCTGCCGCAGCCGCAAGTTCGGCCTCTTCTCGTGGAGGGCGCTTTGCGTGGAAAACACAAAGCCGTGCTCCGCGCAATAGTCGAGAATACGTTCGATTTCGCCGATGTTCCATTCCTCGATGACAGTGCTGACCGTAATATCACTGGGACGCGGCATCCCAGCTTTTGCAAGCTGCAGGTTCTCAAGCACGCGCGGAACGTTGCCGGGCTTGGAGACGGGGTTCGAAGGTTCGGGCGTCAACGCGTCGAGGCTGACGATGAGGCCATGCAACAGGCCAAATAGCTCCTGCCGCTTGTGAAGCAGAGTGCCATTGGTCACCAGCATCACAGACCGGAATTTCAAGTCATGCCGCGCCGCTCCCACCAGTTCCAGAATGTCCGGCCGAAGCAGCGGCTCACCGCCCGTGAAGAGAATCGAATCCGTCTCGCGCCGGATGATCCGCAGGATGTCAATCGTTTCGCGGCTAGGAAGTTCCTGGCTGAAAACGTCCGGCTCTTTTTGGGTGCAGTACGTGCACTCCAGATTGCATTTGTGCGTGGTGTAAAAGACCGCGGCGTAAGGCGCGACGACGTTGGTTCGCAGCACTTCCCGGCGGTAGAGATTTTGAAAATAATGTTTGAAGTTTTTCAGGACGAAGGGATAGTGCCGCAGCAGGCTGCGCAGCAGTTGGACTCCGGACGGCGCCTTGGGAATGTCGCTCATATCACTGGGAACTCCAGCCTATCCGACTCAGGCCGTGAAAGGCAAGGGCGGGCAATCGCCGGCAGTGATACAGTTTGCTGCGGCTCCCGGTGAGGACGCGCAGAAACAAAGACGTAGGGGCGGGTCTTGTGCCCGCCCCAACGGGCGAACACGAGGGCCGCCCCTACGATCGCGCCGCGGCGGAGAACGGCGGTACAACCAGCGCGGGAATTGGTTTCCCGCCGGCGGTGAGGACACCGCCGCTACAGCCCGTCGCTTCCGCCGATTCACTTCATTCGCTGCGCAGCGCCTGCACAGGATCGATCGAAGCTGCGCGGCGCGCGGGGACAAGCGCCGCGACGACCGCGCAGGCGGCAAGCACGGCGACAGCCACCGCCAGAATCACCGGATTATGGCTTTTGACGCCGTAAAGCTGGCTCGCCATCAGCCGTCCACCGGCGAGCGTCACCGGGATACCGATCGCCAGGCCGAGGCCAAGCTGCACCAGCGCCCCGCGCAGCACCAGCCACAGGACGTTGGCGCGGTTCGCGCCCAGCGCCATGCGGATGCCAATCTCGTTGGTGCGGCGCTCGACGGAATAGGACGTGACGCCGTAAAGCCCCACGCAGGCCAGTATCAAAGCCAGCAGACCGAAGAGCTCGGTGAGCTGCGTGATCAGCCGGTCCTGATTGAAGTTTTGGGCAAGCTGTTCAGTCAGACTCATCATGTTAAGCACGGTGAGGTTCGGATTGATGCTGTTCAGCGTGCGGCGGACGGCCGCCTCCAGATTTTCCGGTCTGCCGGCCACGTGCAGCTCGATGTCGCCGAGGTACGCGGCGTGAGCCCTGAGAGACGCGAGCTTCGGATCTTTACTCATTTGAAAAAAGGGCACGAAGAAAGTCGGGTAAGCGGGTCGGCGGGCGTTCTGATATTTTGCGTCCTGCACAATCCCAACAATCTCCATGTCCCCGGCGTGACTCGGGTCTTCGATTCCAAAGTGCTGCCCGACGGGGTCCTGCTTGGGGAAGAATTTTTTGACGAAGGCCTGGTTGATAACGACAACGGGCGGGGAATTGGGCGTGTCCTGCTCGCCGATGGTGCGGCCGCGCAACAGCCGCGTGCCGATCGTGTCGAAGTAATGGGGCCCTACGGAATCAAACGACGCCCCGTCGCGCTCTTCGGGCGGACGCCCTTCGATGTGGAATCCGAAGCCCCAGTTATCGCCCCGCATCGGGCTGTAAAGAGAATAGCTGGCGCTGAGCACGGCAGGAATTTGCGGAAGGCGTTGCTCAAGCTGCTGGTAAAGGCCGTAGAGCTGTTCGGGTTTGTATCCGGCGAGGGCGGGATTCACCCTCACAATCAGGCGGCCTTGAGGCGTAAAACCAAAGTTCTGATTCTCCACATTACGCAGGCTTTCGGTCAACAAGCCAGCCCCAATCAAGAGCACCACCGAAAGGGCAACTTGCAGCACGATGAGGGATTTCTGGGGCAGCGAGGAGCGGTCGCGCGTGGAGCGCCCCGCGCCGCGCAGCGCGTCGGCAGGGTGCGCGTGCGAAGTGATCCAGGCGGGCGCCACTCCGAAAACGATGCCGGTAACGAGCGAGAGCAGGAAGGCGAAGCCCAGCACTGCCAGCGACGGATTGGGGCTAATGGGAACGTAGCGCGCGCCGCGAAACGCCAGGCTCAGGATGGCGTGCGTGCCGGCATAGGCAACGTAAATCCCGGCCGCCCCGCCCAGCACGGCGAGCAGCACGCTTTCCGTGAGCACTTGCCGGATGAGCCGCCACCGGGGGGCGCCGAGCGCCACGCGAATGGCGGTGTCGGAGCGGGTGGCGGCGCCGCGCGCCAGCAGCAGGTTGGCGATATTGGCGCAAGCGATCAGAAGCACCAATCCCGCGATAATCATCAGCAGGCGAAGACCCGACTTGGTTTGATCCTGCATTTCGGTCACGCCGCTCCCGCCGGGCGCGATCGTGATGTGCTGCTTCGGGATCTGTGAGCGGTCGTAAGCGGTCAGATCCGGCTGGGCGCGGAGCCATCGCTGCAATTCCACCGTAACTTCGGGCTGGATGCTGGCCAGGCGCGCTTCGGCTTTTAGCCGCCCGATAGCATGCAGCCAGTGCATGCCCGGACGATTCAAGATTGAATTCGGCCCATTGAGAGCTAGTTCGGTTGAGAGCGGCAGCCAGAAATCAGGAGGGTCAGTGCGCAGCGTGTCGCCGAAGAAACCTGGTGGGGCGACGCCCACCACGGTGTAAGGCATGGTGTTGACGGCGAACGTCGCGCCGATCACCGAAGGGTCGCGGCCGAAATGCTCTTCCCACGTCCGGTAGCTCATCACGGCCACGGGCGCGGCGTTGGCCTTATCATCAGACGGAGTGAAGACCCTTCCCGCAAAAGCGCCGATGCCGAACGTGGAAAAATAATTTCCCGAGACGAACTCGCTGGTGTAGGCTTCCGCTGGTCCAGAGGCGGAACTGCGGCGCACGCTGACCTGTTGCGGAGCAGCTTGAAAGCCGGCCATCTCGCTGAACTGGGGAGTGCGATCGCGGAATTGTTTATACAGGTCGTAAGAATAAATATCCCAGTTATCCTGCATTCCGCCCAGCACGCAGCAATTATTAGCGTTTCCCACGCGATAGAGTTGGCTGGGATCAGCCACCGGCAGGCTCTTCAGCATCACCGCATCCACCAGCGTAAAAATGGCCGTGTTGGCGCCGATTCCTAACGCCAGCGTGATCACGGCGACGGCGGTGAACGCGGGGTTAAGGCGGAGTTGCCGCAGGCCCAAGCGCAGATCGCGCCAGAAGGAATCTAGAAATCCGAACCTGCCCATGTGCCGGTTATGCCTCCTCAAGGTCATCTACGGCAATGAAAAAGGAATAGTTCCACTAACCAAGGGTTATGACGCAGGGATACAGATTAAGTTAGCAGGAAGACTACCGCATGAAGGCAGTCTACGGCTGGGGCGCGCAGGCTGGGCATCCCCGCGCGGCCGCCCGCAAAAAGTGCTCTTGATTTTTATTTGTTAACAGGATATGATGGAGCTTAAGGTTACCTATCAATCGATCCAGCTCGGCCGCACTTGCCCCCCCCTCGCACGGCCCCAGGGATTGTATCAGTGCTATATCGACGCGCGCAGTCCAGCGGCGGCTTGTCGGATATCCCGGCGAAAAACCGCAGATCTTTTCGAACCCGAAGGTGTGCGCTACCGGACCAATTTTGCGCGGAATGGGCAAAACGAGGTGGCTCTATCTGGCTGAAAAATCAGGCCAGCCAAGGGCGGGGATAAGAAAAAATTTAGAGACGTTATTTTTAACAAAACGAAGCGGAGGAGTTATTGAAAACAAAGGATCGGCCCTAATAAAAGCACGAAAAACGAACCGGAAATGGCGCATAAGCGCAAAAAGCGGAATAGGCAACTTATTGAAAACACACGATGGCGTAATTAATTTCGGAAAACGAACCGGGGGGAGTAGACCAAAAGCAAGAACAAGATTCAAGCGGCGGCACTTTTTGTGTCGCTGATTCCTCGTGGGTGGGGCGCTGGACTGCCTGGGACCGCCTGAAAGAAGGCTGGCTGACCACGCGAAGGATTACGGGTCGCGCCATGCAGCGTGATGCCACTATCTCGCTAGAGGCTGACGGCAAGGGGCTGCAAGAAGGCAAGGCCGGCCTCCCCGGACCGCTCCGAGCCTTTCTCACCAACCCAGATCACTTGGCTCTTCACCGATTGGGCGGTGCCTTCGTTGGGGATAATCGTGACCAGTTGGCCCGGCGTCAAGTCGATCCCGGCGCGAAGCCGGGCGCCGACTTCGGAAAGGTCGATGGCGAAGGCGTTGTGGGCAATCTGGTCGTGGCTCGAATCAACCAACAACGCAACCGGCCGGTTGACCACGGCTCGCTCGCTGCGGCGGCGTTCGCTAGGTTTGGGTGTAGGCATGGTAGTCTCCTTTTCGTTGATGGTTACTATAGAGTAAATAGGAGGCGCCTGCAACAGCAAACTG
>JBOGKI010000079.1:0-11963 GCA_050745605.1 Terriglobia bacterium
CTCTCAGGATCCCGGCGGAGGTCATGAAGCCAGAGAAAACCTGGCACGACCCCTCCCCATAGTGACGGAATGAAATCGCAACTGCTTGTGAACACACCGTTTCACCCCGGAGACCGTGGAAGTTGGGTTAGTTGCCGGACTGCTTCGCACTCATTTTCTGATTCACGTGGTCCTGCGATATGTCCATCAGAAAGGTGCATTACTTATTAGATATTAAAGCTTGACATACTGGTGTATACTTGCGGGAACTTTCCAAAGGAGGACTCAATGAAAGACGGAACTGCGGCACGAATGGCAATTCAACCAGCAACCCCACCCCGCATCCTCACCGGTCAAGACCTCGAAGCATTGCGAGCCACCATCCAGCAAATGATCTCCTCTCGTGCCTACGAACTTTACGAGGCAAGGGGAGGCGAAGCCGGACACGATCTCGATGATTGGGTCCAGGCTGAACAGGAACTCGGCCACGCCGAAAGCCTGGAGGTGATCGATACCGGACATGAGGTCCGGATACGAGCCAGAGTCACCAGTCTCGACCCTGCGCATCTCTCCATCGGCGTTTCACCGCAACGTGTGATCATCGTGGGAGAAACCCTGAACAGCGAGCCTGTTCGCGAGGGTGGCCCGGCGCCTCGTAGGCCGGTGCTGCTCCAAACCGTAGACCTGGTGCCCAAAGTAAATCCCGGTGAAGCGGCAGCGCGACTGGCGGATGGCATTCTTGAAGTGACACTGCCTGAAGCATAGTGGCGAGCTGTTCGGAGCACATCCTATTCCTCCCGGGGCGGGGCGCAGTCCAGGCCCGAGTCTGGCCGTCCTGGTAATACGAACGCGATAAGTTTTGTTACACCGCGTTGTAGCGGCGCTCTGTGAGCGGCGTCCACACCGGCGGTCATAGACCGCTGCCACACCGCCCATATTGGACTATCGCATCGCCAAAGCCTCTTCATAAACCTTGAGCGTCTCCGCCGCGGTGCGCCGCCAGGTAAACTGCCTCGCACGGTCAAGCCCGCGCTGTATCAGCGCCTGCCGCAAGGCATCGTCCTCCGCCACTCGCACCACCTGTTCGCAAATGTCCCGGTCGTCATAAGGGTCAACGTAAACCGCGGCGTCTCCGCCGACCTCGGGCAGAGAGGACGTTTTCGCAGCCACGACGGGAAGGCCGAAGGCCATGGCCTCCAGCACGGGAAGACCAAAGCCCTCTTCGAATGAGGGAAACAACATGACATCGGCCGACTGATAGAGGCTTGAAAGATCCTGCCAGCCCACATGGCCAACTCGCCGCACCCGGCCGCTTAAACCGGCGCACTGAATGTAATCGTGAACTTCTTCGGCGCCGTGCCCGTCGCCCCCGGCAATCACCAGGCGGTAGTTGGCGGGCATTCGCTCCAGGGCTCGGACCGCTCCCAGCGTGTTTTTACGGGCCTGGATCACTCCCACCAGGAGGACCAGGCGATGTTGGTTTCCCACCCAGCGGTCCCGGGCCGCAATCTTTTCCGGCTCCGTCATGGTGCGATCGGGAAAGTCCACGCCCTCGGGGATCACCCTGATCTTTTCGCGCGGCGTGTTCGCAGCGCGAACCAACTCGCCGGCCGTGTAGCTGGACGGCGTGATGATGATCGAAGCGCGGCGGCCGGCCTCCAAAAGCAGATTTGAAAATTTCTTCAGAAAGTCGGGCCTCGAATAGCCCTCGCCCGTAATGGGGAACACATCATGAATGGTTACTATTTCCCGGCTGAAGTGAAATGCCGGGGGACGCTGCGCGAGGCTGTGAAACAGCGGGGCCTGCCAGGGAAGCCAAAACGTTAATCGATCCTGAAACAACCGGGTGGAAAAGCGTGGCGCGCCGGGCTGCGCGGCGCGCGGCAGACGCAAAAATTGATCTCGTTGCCGGAAGCGCGAAAGGCGATAACAAATCAGAAAACGATGGGCGCACTCCAGGCGAGCCAGCGATTCAATCAATCGCCGGGAGTAGACGGAAATACCGGAGGGCTGAGCATCAACCGCGTAGGTGGCATCAATAGCAATGGTGGCCATGAAGCCGCGATTGTAGCATCTTCAAGCTCGGACTACTCTTCCGGAGCAGATTCGTCGCTCAATCCGTACTCCTTGAGCTTCCGGTAGATGGTGGTTTTACCGATGCCCAGCAGCTTCGCGGCTCGCACCCGGTCACCGCCGACCGCATCCAGCGCACGGACAATGGCGCGGCGCTCCATGTTCTCCAAGGTATTTGCGGAATCTCCATGCTCGGGTACGGGGGCATGGCGAAGGACAGCAGCGGGCAGATCTCCAACGCTCAGCCGCGGCCCGCTTCCCAAGGCAATGGCATGTTGCACGCAATTTTCAAGTTCCCGGACATTACCGGGCCAGTTGTAAGCCATCAGCCGTTCCATCGCCTCCGGATCAAACCCGGTGATGCCTTCTTCCGCCGCCCCGTGGCGCGCCATGAAAAGCTGAACTAACGCAGGAATATCACTTTTCCTCATGCGGAGCGGGGGGATCAGAATGGAGACGACGTTCAGGCGGAAGTAAAGATCCTCGCGGAACCGGCCCTCTCCGATTTCTTTCTCCAAATCGCGGTTCGTCGCGGCAACCACGCGGGCCAGCAGAGGATAGGTTTCATTGCTGCCGATGGGGCGAATCTCACGCTCCTGTAAGGCCCGGAGGAGCTTGGCCTGCAACTCCACCGGAAGCTCGCCGATCTCATCGAGAAAAACCGTGCCGCCGCCGGCCGCAGCGAGCAGGCCGGTGCGGGACTGATTGGCGCCGGTGAACGCCCCGCGCACGTGGCCGAAGAGCTCGCTTTCAATGAGCGTCGGCGTGAGCGAACCGCAATCGACCGGGACAAAAAGATGATCACGCACGGTGCTGTAAGCATGGACGGCGCGCGCCACCAATTCCTTGCCGGTGCCGCTCTCGCCCAGAATCAACACCGGGTGCCGCTTGGGAGCCACGCGCAGGATCATCTGATAAATCCTCTGCATGCTGGAAGACGATCCCGTCAAGTTGCCGAAGCCCGGACCCGCCTTTACCTGCTCGCGCAGCAGGCGGTTTTCAGTTTCTAACTGTTGCCGCTCCATCAGGCGCGTAAACAGACGTTTGAAATCGTCAACCTTGAAGGGCTTGGTGATGTAATCATACGCGCCCAGCTTCACCGCCTCCACCGCCTCTGAAATGGTGCCGAAGCCCGTCATGACCAGCACCTCCACGCCAGGATGATTGGCCTTGATCGTCTTCAGCAGCTCGATACCACTGCCACCGGGCATTCGCACATCGGAAACCACAATATCGATTTGACCTTCGTCCAGGCGTTCCCGGGCCGCGCCGGCGGTTTCCACGCCCTCCACTTCCACGCCCAGCAATTCGAGAACGTCAAGGCACAATTGCCTGGAGCTTGGATCGTCGTCCACCACCAAAACTCGTGTCGGAATTGAGTTGTCCATTAAGGCTATTATAATAGGGATTATCACACAAGACGATATCTACCTGTTTGGACGCTCTCGGCGCGGCCAACGAGCGGTGACGGTAGGGCGGCCCTCGTGGTCGCCCTTTCGGCTGGGCGCAGGCCGCGCCCCTACATTGAACACACCAGGCGGAACATTGGCAATCTGTTTTTCATGTTGCGCCGTAATCGCCCAAACGGTACAGGGCGGACCGGGTACGGCCATCGCTTGCCTGCTCCCGCATGCCACTCGCGGCTGCCTGTCATATTCCATTAACAGCCGTTGCTTCCTGGCATCACAGCCGAATACAATGCTCGCTCGTGCCCCTCCCGCCAGAGGGGAACGAGACTGAGATTCTGCAAAGGAGCTTGAGCCATTGAAGGCTAAATGGATAATTCGATGGGGAGCCGCAGCCGCTCTGCTGGTCACTCTGTTCACGCTGATACCGATTCTTTCCGAGAACAGCCAGCCGGACTACCGCCGCGTCTTCGCGAAAACCGACGTCATGATCGCCATGCGTGACGGCGTGCGCCTGCACACGGAAATCTATAGTCCAAAAGATACCACCACTCCTTTGCCCATCCTGATCGAGCGAACCCCTTACGGGATCCATGAAGACCCTCGCGGCTATACCACCAAACTGAATATTTATCAGGATCTCATCGCCAGCGGCTACATTTTTGTTTTCCAGGACATTCGAGGGCGCTACCGGTCAGAGGGCAAATTCGTCATGAACCGTCCGCCCCGTGACCCCCATGACCTCCGCGCCGTCGACGAAAGCACGGACACCTATGACACCATCGATTGGCTCATCCGCCATGTCCCGAACAACAACGGCAAGGTAGGGATTTTGGGAATTTCGTATGGTGGATGGCTCACGGTGATGGCCGCCATCGATCCGCACCCCGCTTTGAGGGCGGCGTCCGAGCAAGCCTCGCCCGCCGATATGTTTCTGGGCGACGACTTCCACCACAACGGCGCCTTCCGCTTGAGCTACGGATTTGAATACGCTGCGTTGATGGAGACCTCGAAGGAGAACTTCTATTTCGCATTTGATCTTTACGATACCTTTCCGTGGTATTTGCGCATGGGTCCGCTTTCCAACGCCAACCGCCTCTATTTCCACGGGAATCTGCCGACATGGAACGATTTTGTGAACCACCCGAACTACGATTCCTTTTGGCAGAAACAAGCCGTGTGGCCTTACCTGAAGGCTGTGAAAGTTCCCATGCTGAACGTCGCCGGCTGGTGGGATCAAGAGGACTTCTACGGACCGGTTAAGATTTACGAGACGCTTGAACAACATGACGCTCGCCACTGGAATTTTCTGGCGGTGGGACCGTGGAATCATGGAGGTTGGGCGGCCGGCGGCGGACGGAGGCTCGGCCCCGTAGATTTCGCCAGCAACACCGCGGCCTATTTTCGCAAGAACATTCAGGCGCCCTGGTTTGCTTATTGGCTCAAAGACAAAGGCAAGCTGCAAGCCGAGGCCGTAACCTTTGAGACCGGTTCCAACCAGTGGCAATCCTTCAATGCCTGGCCGCCGCGCCGGGGAGTGACGGACCGAAGTCTTTATTTCCGCGATGATGGCCGCCTCTCGTTCCAGCCGCCGCCCGCTGAAGGCAAAGCTACTGACGCCACGGCGTACGATAGTTATCTTTCTGATCCACGCTACCCCGTGCCCTATCGCCCTCGTCCCATTGAACCGACCTATCCTGACGGCGGCTGGCCGACGTGGCTGGTGCAGGATCAACGCTTTGTCCACCTGCGGCCGGACGTGGCCACGTGGGAAACCCCGCCGCTCCATCATACCCTCACCGTGGCCGGCGATATTGTGGCTCACCTCTACGCATCCACCACCGGGTCCGATAGCGATTGGATCGCGAAGCTGATCGACGTTTATCCCCAGGACTACCCGCCGGCGCCGCGTATGGGTGGCTACCAACTGATGATTGCGGACGAAGTGTTCCGCGGCCGCTTCCGCCAGAGCTTTGAGAAACCGCAACCCATACCTCCCAACCAGGTGGAGGAGTACGCGATCGATCTTCACACCAACGACCATGCGTTCCTGAAAGGCCATTCGATCATGGTGCAGGTCCAGAGCACCTGGTTTCCCTTGATTGACCGCAACCCTCAGAAGTTCGTGCCCAACATCTTCAAAGCCGACGCATCTGACTATCAGGAGGCGACGCAGCGAATCTATCGGTCACCGCAGTATCCTTCGCACATCGAGCTGCCGATGTTGGCCAATGACGTGAACCGCCCCATTAGGCGCTAAGGGTTCAGGCCTCAGCGGCCAATCCGCATCTCTCCAGGCGAAGGGAAGGGCGGGGTTTCAACCCCCGTCGTAACCAGCGTTCACACTGATCCATTCGGCGCCCGAATTCGAAAACCGGTTATGATAATGACTACTGATGTCTTCGATCCGAGTCCTGGTGGTTACCAATCTCTGGCCTTATGAAGGCGACCCCAGTTACGGCTGTTTTGTGCGATCTCAAATGGAGTCGCTGCGGCCGTTCGGTGTAGACTACTCGGTCTTGTTTATCAACGGATGCGAGACCAAGGCGGCTTATTGGAAGTCAGTGGGGAAACTGCGAAAGATGGTCCGCTCAAATTCGTTCGACCTGGTTCACGCCCATATGGGACTTGCCGGGTGGGTGGCGCGATGCCAGTTCCGGTTGCCGCTCGTGGTTTCGTTCCTCGGCAACGACGTGCTCGGCAAATTCACTCACATTGGACGGGTTACGCTCTACGACCGCTTTTTGATTGCATCCAGCTTCATTCTTGCGCGAATGGCGCGGGCGGTGATCGTAAAGAGCGAGGAAATGAAGCAGAAGCTTGGGCTGGCTTCGGCTCGCGTGATCCCGACGGGAGTCGACCTGGAGGTGTTCCGTCCCGTGGACCAAGCGGAAGCACGTAGAGCTTTGGGACTGGACTTGTCCAAAAAACTCGTTCTCTTTCCCTATGACCCGAAGCGTGGCGAAAAGCGGTACGACGTCGCGGCGGCGGCAGTCCAACGGGTGCGCAGGCAATATCCAGACACGGAGATTCTTTGCGTGTATGGAGTTGCCCAGGAGCAAATGCCCCTTTACCTGAACGCGGCGGACACACTGGTTCTCGCCTCTCAATTGGAAGGATCACCCAATACCGTGAAGGAAGCCTTGGCCGTCAACCTGCCGGTGGTCGCGGTGAACGTGGGAGATACGCCCGAGCTGCTGCGGGGCACCGAGGGGAATTACCTGGCGGCTCGTGAGCCGGAGGCGATTGCAGCGAAAATCCTAGCGGTTTTCCAGGACGGCAGAAGGGCCAGAAGCCGCGAGCAGATGGCGAGACTTTCGATTGAGAAGATAGCCAGGCAAGTGATGGGAGTTTATGAATCGATGCTGGCGGGCGGCGCCTAGCATTGCGCTCGGAAAATGTCTTTACCCATAGTCTAGTGCCGTCTCGGATGCGCATTCATTGCCCGGCTAAAGCGTCTGTGTGATAACTTCGATTTCCGTGCTGTAGCGGCGCGCGACCCGGGAAGAGCTACGAACTCGTGGGGTGGCGCGGACCGTCGCGGCGCCTTCTAAGGCGGCATGCCGGGCGCAAGCCCTGCGCTGCAACCAAGGGATATCCGTCGAACCGGTCGCCGAACTTTCCGAACGCGGCACTCGAAGGAACAATTTTCCGGCATCCCACAGTCCAGCCCGAACATCAGACAGACCAGCGCCCGCAGCCAGGGGGAGCATGGCAAAAGACAATCGCATCGGGGTCTTACTGATCCTCGAAAACCTGCCGTTCCCTTTCGTCCGCCGCGCCTGGCAGGAAGCCGTGGCCTTGCGCGACGCGGGTTACCGCGTTCACGTCATCTCGCCCAGGGGACCGATTTTTCCAAAAAACCACGAAGTCATCGAGGATATTGATGTTTATCGTTACCGGGTGTATGAAGCGTCGGGCCCTTTAGGTTATCCCGTCGAATACTTCAAGGCTCTCACCTCGCAGTTCTACCTGGCTCTGAAAATTTTCTGGCGCCACCGGTTCCGCGTGGTTCACACCTGGAATCCGCCCGACATCATGTTTCTAAACGGCTTGCTCTTCAAATTTTTTGGCGCCCGCTACATCTATGACCATCTGGATCTGAACCCGGAGTTGTACCTCGCCAAATTCGGCAAAAAGGATTTCTTCTATAAACTCGTCTGCCTGGTTGAAAAGTGCGCCTTCCGCACGGCGGACGTTTCGCTCGCCACCAACCAGTCCTACCGCGACATCGCGATTCAGCGCGGCGGCAAGTCACCGGACCAGGTGTTTATTGTCCGGGTGAGTCCCGAGCCGGACAAGATGAAGCGCCTCGATCCGGTCCCGAAATTGAAAAATGGCCGCAAGTTCCTGGTGGTCTACCTGGGCGTGATGGGTCCCCAGGATGGGCTGGACTTGCTGATCCAGGCCATTGACCACATCATCCACCAGGGCCGTGACGACATTCAGTTCACGCTGATCGGCTCGGGAACGGAAGCTCCCCGTCTCAAGTCTCTGGTGGCCGAAAAAAAACTGGAACCGTGGGTCAACTTCACCGGACGGATTCCTAGAGACGAGCTGGCCCAATATCTTTCCACGGCGGATGTGGGAGTGGCGTCCGACCCGCTGAATCCGATGAACGACAAATCAACAATGGGCAAGGTCCTGGAGTACATGGCCTTCAATCTTCCCGTTGTGCAATTCGAAGTGACAGAGGGGCGGCGGTCCGCCGGAGAGGCTTCACTCTACGCGCGACCCAATGACCCGCTGGATTTTGCTGATAAAATCCTGCAGCTCATCGATTCTGAAGAACTCCGCCACCGTATGGGAGGCATCGGCCGGCAGCGCATTGAGCAGATTTTCAATTGGGAAATTGACCGCCAGTCGCTGCTGGAGGCCTACGCCAAGGCACTGAGCAGTAGCCCAGCACAGCCGCTCGCAAAAATTCCCTTGATTTTCATGTATTAACAGTGTATTATCCCGTTCTACCGAATATATCAATCCGTATCGTTCGGGCGCACTTCCCCCCTCGCACGGCCCTCAAGGAGTCCACAGGTGTTCTATCGACACCTACAGTCAAGCAAGAGTAGCGCCGGCCTGCGCCTTTCAGGTTTGCAGGTTTTCCGAATAGTCATGCTGGGGCGCCACGGGAGCTTGTCCGACACGCCGGGTAAGAACCGCATATCCGAAGGGCGCCGGTCTGCGCTTGTATCCCGCCGCGAAAAAAAAGAGATGTTATTTTTGCAAAACGAAGCGGAGAAGTCATTGAAAACATTGGATCACCCTTCAAAAAATGCCAAAAACGAAGCGGAAAATGACCTAAAAAGAACTGTCGGTAACACAGTAACTAATTGAAAATGCAGACGATACTTGATATCTAAAACAAATCGGAAACAAAGCGGAGCAAGCGCTCACCTGCTGTAAGTTATTACTAGATAAGCAAATCGGGGACGCCGAGCCGTGCGGTACAGGAACAGGACAGTAGGGGTAGGGCTTGCCCTACCCGGTACGCGAAGCCAGCCCGCACAGGGCGGGACAGTACGACGCCAAACTTGATGTGGCGTCACCGTTCCCCTTCGGATAGAATGCGCCAATGCTAACGCCCAAAATGCGAACTCAAGTGCTATCGGTGTTGGCGCTCTTGGTGACGCTCGGCGTCGCTCAGGGCTTGGCTGCCAACCCCGGGCGCGGCGAACTGCGCACATCCCGATACCTGGATTCCATTCGCAACGATCCGTCGATGCTGCTGGTGTTCACCCGCAACGTGCCGAAGGGCGCCGACCTCCACAATCATCTTTCGGGCGCGGTCTACGCAGAAAGCTACGTCCAGTACGCGGCCGAAGACGGCGATTGCGTGGACGAGACCACGATGACCTTGCTCGTCGCGCCCTGTGATCCCAGCGCCAAACGGCCAGCCGCTTCTGAGGCCTTTGCGGACTCCGTTCTCTACAGCCGGCTGCTGGACGCTTTCTCCATGCGCCAATTCATTCCAGGCGCCGAATCCGGCCACGACCATTTTTTTGCAACCTTCGGCAAGTTTTCGCTGGCCACCGAGGGCCACACCGGCGCCATGCTGGCGGAGGTTGCGGATCGAGCCGCCGCCGATCATCTGATTTATTTGGAGCTGATGTTCAACCCGGACGAAGGTCTGGCTTCGAAACTCGGCGGGAAGTTGGGCTGGGATCCGGATTTCGGCCAGTTCCGTTCGAAATTGCTCGCAGGCGGCATGGCGCAAGTAGTGGCCATCGGAAGCAAGAATCTAGATAATGCTGAAGCCCGCATGCGGGAGGATTTGCATTGCGGCCAGCCGGACGCGCACCCTGGTTGCGCCGTGACCGTTCGATACCTCTACCAGGTGTCACGCGGATTGCCGCCGCAAAACGTGTTCGCGCAAATTGTCGCCGGATTTGAGATGGCGAAGAGGGACCCGCGCGTGGTGGGCCTGAACCTGGTGATGCCGGAGGACGGCTACATTTCCATGCGCGATTTTACCTTGCACATGAAGATGCTCGACTACCTGCACCGCATTGATCCGCAGGTCCACATCACCCTCCATGCCGGAGAAATCACGCCGGATCTTGTTCCTCCCGAGGGTTTGCGTTTTCATATCCGCCAGTCCGTGGAATTGGGCCATGCGGAGAGGATCGGCCACGGCGTGGACGTCATGCACGAAGATCGTCCCATTCAACTTTTGAAAGAAATGGCTCAGCGTCACGTGCTGGTGGAGATTTGCTTGACCTCGAACGCTGTGATTCTGGGCGTTCGCGGCAAACAGCATCCCTTCCCGGTTTACCTCCACTACGGAGTTCCCGTGGCCCTGGCCACCGATGATGAAGGCGTCTCGCGTTCCGACATGAACCGTGAATACCTGCGCGCCATCGAAACCTACAACCTGAGCTACCTGCAATTGAAAAAGATGATCCGCGACAGCCTGGACCATGCCTTCCTTCCTGGAGCAAGTTTGTGGAGGGGGCCGGAAGATTTTGTCCCACTTGCCGCGTGCTCCCGGGACCAGCCTGGCTCTGAGCGTCCTGCCACGCGTTGCAATGCTTTCCTTGCGTCAAGCCAGCGCGCACGGCTGGAGTGGAAGGAGGAAGGAGAATTGAATAGGTTCGAAAGGCAATACTGACCGGCTGCGTCCGCTCCGGGCGCAGCCAGCGGCGCCCCTACACCGTCTTGTCCGGCGAATCACAGATCTCGGCCAGCGGGCAAGTCGCGCAGAGCGGCTTCCGCGCCTGGCAAATCTTGCGGCCGAACCAGATGACTTGGTGGCTGAAGCTGATCCAACGCTCTTTGGGAACAATCTTCATCAAGTCCTGTTCAACCTTTTCCGGAGCCGTCTCCCGAGTGAGCTTCAAACGGTGGGTAATGCGAAGGACGTGGGTATCGACCACTAGGCCGCAGGCGATCCCAAACGCCGTGCCCAGCACCACATTCGCGGTCTTGCGCGCCACGCCCGGAAGCGAGAGCAGTTCTTCCATCGTCCTGGGCACTTCACCCCTGAACTCGCTGACAATCTTGAGGGCGGCGCCATTAATGTTCTTCGCCTTGTTGCGGAAGAATCCGGTGGATTTGACGTCTCCCGCCAGCACTTCGGGGCGGACCGCCGCGAAATCGGCTGGCGTAGGATATTTCTGAAACAAGCCCGGCGTGACCTTATTCACTCGCTCATCGGTACACTGCGCGGAAAGAATCGTGGCGACTAAAAGCTGAAACGGGTTGGCATGATGCAGGGCGCACTCGGCTTGCGGAAAAAGCCGGTCCAGTTCTAAAAAGATTTTGCGAAGCCGCTTCGGCGAGGTGTAGCCCTTGGACTCTCCGGCTTTTCCGGTTCGTCGTACCTTCTTTGATTTTGGTTTCGCCTTGGGTGCAGCAGAACCTGGCATAGGGTTAACTCCGGCCCGGGAACCTTGCGGAAAAGGCACACGGTTGGAAAAGCCGCCCACCGTTTCTACGCGAGCCTGTTCGTTTTTTTCAGAAAATCCACCATCTTGCGAAAGGCAATGCCGCGGTGCGAAACCACAAATTTATCCGCAGCCTTCAACTCCGCGAAGGTGCGAGAAAACTGAGGCGCGCAAAAGAACGGATCGTAGCCGAACCCGCCCTCGCCTTTCGGGTATTCCTGAATGACGCCGTCCGCCCTTCCTTCAAACGCCGCTAAAACGCTTCCCTTTTCCGCCAAGGCGATGGCGCAGACATAGTGAGCGGAATGTTTCATGATTCCACCCCCGGCGACGCCCATGGTTATCGCGCCGCCTCCCAGATTTAATCCAAGAATTCGCAGCCTGTCCAGGTCATCCCGCAGTTTCTTGTTGTTCGCTTCGTCCGTTGCATTTTCCCCTGCATACCGGGCCGAGTAAACGCCGGGCGCGCCGCCGAGCGCATCCACGCAAAGCCCGGAGTCATCCGCAAAAACCAACCCCTCGACGGTTCGAGAATAGTAGACTGCTTTCTTACGGGCGTTGATTTCGAAGGTACCGCCATCCTCCGCACACGATGGAATGTCCCGAATGCCCGGAAGCATTT
>JBOGKI010000080.1:0-11896 GCA_050745605.1 Terriglobia bacterium
GCTGCAACCAGCCGCTCGCGGCGCGAAACGGGGCAGGCTGAAGCCGTCGCCGGTTTCGGCGGGGTTAAAACCCCGCCCTTCCACGAGTACCCATTGCTTCGCGAATAGACCGCTGTTAGACAGGATATCCGAGCATGAGCGAGAAACCCGAAAAGACCGGATCCAAATTGCCGCTGAAGAGGCGCGACATGCTGAAGGTGATGACGGGCGTGCCCGCCGCCTTCATTCCGCTCGCTTCCTTGGGGAGCACCGTTGGCTATGCGCGACCCCTCCCCCAGGCGCAAGCCGCTGCGACTGGGTACAAACCCAAGGTTTTCGACCCCCATCAGTGGAAGACCATCCACGCGCTGAGTGATTGGATTATTCCGGCGGACGATCGTTCCGGCAGCGCCACGCAGGCCGGTGTGCCGGAATTCATTGACGACTGGCTGGACTTCAAGGGCGGCAACTTGCTGGCGGAAATCCGCGGCGGTCTGACCTGGCTCGACATGGAGTGCAACCGGCTTTTTGACCAAGATTTCGTAGGCTGTTCCGCGTCCCAACAGAAGCAAATCCTGGACCGCATCGCTTATCCCCGCAAGGCCACTCCCGAAGATTCGAACGCCGCCGCCTTCTTCAGTCAATTGCGCGACCTTGTGGTCTCCGGCTTCTTCTCGAGCAAAATGGGCGTCGAGGGCCTCCCTTATCTCGGCAACAAAATGCTCACCGAATGGGATGGATGTCCTGAAAATGTGCTGGAGCGTCTGGGCGTGAGCTATGACGCTCAAGGCAATGTAAAGGCATAGGAATTGAAGGTGCGCACGGTTTGAGCCGGGCCGGTAGAACTTGCAAATAAGTTCCCGTTATGGGAACATCATGGCGGGAGACCTTGCACGTCATCAGCTATAAGGCGATCAGGGAGTATAAGGGGGTGCGGCCTGACGCGGAGGCGGCGCTGGACAACTGGTATCGGGTGGCGAGCGCCTGCCACTGGCAGAGCTTCGCGGAAGTGAGACAGGTATTCCGTAGCGCCGACTGGGTGAGTCCGTACGTCGTGTTTAATATTGCAGGGAACAAGTATCGCCTGATCGCGGAGATTAACTTTCGCAGCCAGGTCCTCTTGATCCGGCACATCCTCACCCATCGGGAATACGCCGAAGGGAAGTGGAAGACATCATGAGCACTCAGACGTTGAATCCGATTGCGTATGGAAAGCTCCTGGCGAAAGTGCAACCGCACGCCATCAAGGACGAAGCGGAGTACGATCGCGTTGTGGCCGAGGTTGGCCGGTTGATAGCGCGGGGGGAAGAAAGCCTTTCTCCGGAGGAGAATTCATTGCTTGAAGTTTTGTCGATACTGATCGAGGAGTGCGACCGGGAACACTATCCCCTTTCACCCTCGCAGCCTCATCGGATGTTAGAGTTCCTCATGAAACAGCGGGGACTGGAACCTCATGATCTCTGGCCGGTGCTCGGATCGAAAAGTAGGGTCTCCGAGATCCTCAGCGGCAAGCGCGCCATCAGCAAGGCCCAGGCCAAAAAGCTGGCGGAGTTCTTTCACGTTTCCGTGGATCTCCTTATCTAAGCCAGAAGGTGGCGCAGAGCTTCGTGCTTCAGAAACTTTGCGGCTTGTCGCCGGTTCGCAAGCCAAAACTGCAGAGTTGGAAGCGCACGAACCGCGCGCTGCCTGCTACGATTCGCCGCTACAGAGGCTATGGAACTGAAGATCGTAAAAATCGAGAATCCCAAAGGCCTGAACTTTATCCTTGGCCATTCCCACTTTATCAAAACCGTCGAGGATCTTTACGAAGCGATTGTACAGACGGCGCCGGCCATGAAATTCGGAATCGCCTTCTGCGAAGCCTCCGGTCCGGCCCTGGTGCGCTACGCTGGGAACGATGCGGAGCTCATCGCTGGCGCGCAGACCAACGCTCTGGCACTCTCAGCCGGCCATTGCTTTATCATCTTCATGGACGGGGGATTTCCCATCAACATTCTGAACACCATCAAGAATGTTCCGGAAGTCTGCCGGATTTTCTGCGCCACGGCCAATCTGGTCGAAGTAATCCTGGCAGAGACGGAACAAGGCCGCGGCATTCTGGGCGTGATCGATGGTGAAAGGCCGAAGGGCGTCGAGTCTGATGAGGATATCAGGACCCGGATGAGTTTCTTGCGGAAGATTGGATACAAGCTGGGCTAGGACTCTATCATCGCTTTCGCGGGAATGACTGCACGCGACACGATAGGGGACTTGAGCCGCGGCCCAGGCGGCGCTGTGCTACCCGCCGGGCCTCAATTCTTGCAGCGGCGAAAGAGCTCGTCGAGCAGCTCAATGGACAAGTCCATCTCCTCGCGCGTGATCGTGAACGCTGGCGCCAGTGTGAATACGTTCTTGTAATAGCCACCCACGTCAAGCACCAGTCCGTACTTGTGACCGCCCGCAGTCAGATCGCCTTTCAGTCCTTCGGCAAACACGCGATCCGTCAGTTCCCGATCCGGAGTGAATCCATCCTCTTTGCAGACTTCGATTCGCAAGGCGAGTCCCAAGCCATCCACTTGGCCGATGATGCCAGGGTGACGGCTCTGCAGTTCGCGCAATCCGGCCAGGAGATAAGCGCCTTTCTCGTTCACTTGGGTTTCGTAGTCCTCGTCTTCCATCAGCTTCAACGTCTCCAGGGCCACGGCTGTGCCCAGTGAATTCGAGGAAAAGGTGGAATGGGTCGATCCGGGCGGGAAAAGCTCCGGGGTGATGAGATCCTCGCGCGCCCACATTCCTGCCAAGGGATTCAAGCCATTGGTCAGCGCCTTGCCAAAAACGATGATGTCCGGCGTGATGCCAAGATTTTCAATGGCCCAGAATTTTCCGGTGCGATAAAAGCCCATCTGGATTTCGTCATCGACAATCAGTATCTTGTGCTTGTCACAGGTCACCTTGAGCCGGACAAAGTACTCTTTCGGAGGGATGACGTAACCGCCCGTTCCCTGCACCGCTTCGATATAAAACGCGCCATACTCGGACGTCTGAGCTTTCGGATCCCAGACGCCGTAATATTCCGTGTCAAAGAGCTTCGCGAACTGGTCCTGGCAATAAATGCCGCACGTCTCACGCTTCATTCCATACATGCAGCGAAAGCAGTAGGGATAGAAAACGAACTGGGCGCGGTCGCTGAAATGGCCGTAGCGCCGGCGGTAGCGGTAGCTGGAAGTGATGGCGGAGGCGCCCAGGGTGCGGCCATGATAGCCGCCCATGAAGGCGAACATCAGGTTTTTGCCCGTATAATTCCGGACCAGCTTGAGCGAATCTTCGATGGCCTGCGCGCCGCCCACGTTGAAGTGAACACGTCCCTTCACGCCGAAGCGCTTTTCGCAGTACTGGGCAATGCGCGCCGCCACTTCCACTTTTTCCGCGTGCAGGTACTGGCAGGCAAGCTGTGGAAGTTGATCGAGCTGCCGCTTCAAGGCGTTGTTCAGACGCTGGTTCTTGTAGCCGAAGCTCGCCGCCGAATACCACATCTGGAGGTCGAGGTAAGGCGTGCCCTCTTCGTCATAAAGGTAGCTGCCCTCGCAGTTCGTGAAAATCTTGGGAGGCTCAAGGTAATGGACCGTATCACCGAATGAGCAATACTTCTTCTCCAGTACCAGAAGTTCCGCAGTTCGAAGACTGAGATCAGAAACGGACAAGACCATTGCCTCCCAGAGGAAGTAGTGCGCTCATGCCGGAAGTCACCCGCGAACCGCAACCGCCCTTCTCGAAGTGGGCGGAGCTGCGGCCTCTGACGATTCCATCAATTCCGGAAGCGCCCGAATGATGTCGCGGAAGGTCTCAAAAACATGAGCATTGACGCCACGATGGCGGCAGTAGGCTAACAGTTGCCGCTTCGCAAAAATCACGTCAGCGCGCTCCACGGCAAAACGGTCCGAAAGTCCGTCCCCAATGTAAATCACCCGATAGCGCCCCCGCGCCTGCCGTTCCATCAGGGCAGGTTTGCAGGTGGCGCATCCGTGAGTGCAATCGGGCGATCCGTGCGGGAAGGAAATGCGCAAGCGGCCGCCTTCAAATCGAAGCGCACTGGAAAAGAAACTGCTGCCGTTGCGCAGCGCGCGGCGCACGCCTGCCTTGCGCAGCGCCCGGCGGATCACATTATCCAGACCGTCGCTCACAACATAGAGAGGAATTCCAGACCGTCGAGCCAGCCGGTCAAATCGCGCAAAATACGGATCCACCGGAATGGCATCGATCAGCGCGTTGATCTCGGCGGGCGTTGCTTCCACCAGCGCCATCTGGCGTTCCAGACATTCCCGAGAGCCAATCAAGCCGCGAGTCCATTCCTGCTCCACGTCTCTCCAGCTCGGGTGGGCAAGCTGAGTCAAAATCTGGTCGGTGGCATCGACTTCAGTGATCGTACCGTCGAAGTCGCAGAAGATGATCGGGGCAAGTTTAGATTTTGAATAGATCACACTTCGAGAGCCGTTCTTCATCAGAAATCCTATCCTCCCGGCCGGCAGCGCCAATTACGCGGTGCGCTCATCTACCAATCGTCTCGGCTTCCTTCCGTGCTCCAGGCTTCCCGCCGGCAAAAACCGGAAGGCCAGTTGGTACATGCCACACGTGTAATTGGACCAGACGTCCGGGTAACGTTCCGCCAGTTGCCGGCGGATGCTGGCCTCAACGCGCTCGGCAGGTGTGCCATTGGCCAATTCCAGGCGAAATTCCAGAACGTCATGCACACCCTCTTGCCGCACCGCCACTTGCCAGCGGGTCGATAGGCCCGGAACGTCTTGGAGCACCTTTTCAAAAATCTCCGGGTGCATATTGCCGGCGCCCATCACCACCATTTCATCCCGCCGGCCTTTGATTCTTGAAATCCTTGCCAAGGGGGTGCCGCAAGGGCATGGATCGATGATGAGGCGCGCAATATCTCGGGCCCGGTAGCGGATGAGCGGTTGAGTGCGTCGGGAAAGCGTCGTGATCACCAACTCGCCGTAGCCTTCGGAGTCGGGATTCAGAACCTCCACCAGGAAATTGAATTCGTCAAAGTGGTAGCCTTGCCGCTCCTTGCACTCCATGCCCAAACCGCCGCCTGCCTCGGTCGAGCCATAGCCCAAAATCACGGGCGCTTGCCAGACCTGCTGGACGTAATTGCGATAAACGTCCGTCATGCGGTCGCCGGCGGCGAAGATCACCTTCAGCGGAAAAACGCCTTCCTTTTCCGCAATCTCGCTCAGGCTCACAAGCCAGGTGGGGTCCGCGATTAGGACGTTGTACCCGTAAATTCCCAGGCGGGAGTAGAGATCCCGGGGCGCCGGCTTGCCAATGGCCGAACAAAAAACATCAAGTTGCTTGCAGGCCGTGGAGGTCACCCAACTGCTGATCCAATATCCCGCATCGAATGCGCAAGCCACACGGTCTCCCGCGCGCACGCCGTTTTCGTAGAGGGCGGCGGCCTCGTAGCGCGCCGCGAACTCCAACTCGTCATAGCTAAAATAGACGCGCTTCGGAGAGCCGGAGGTTCCCGTGGTCTCAAAGACCAGTTGCGGCTCGCGGCAAAGGAACGCGGAGGGCGGAAGCGAGAGCAGATCATCCGCCGCCGTATAAATATCGCTCAAGTCTTCGGGCTTGCGGACTTGGGCAGGATCAATTCCACGCTCGCGGAGCTTCGCCGCAAAAAATTTCTGCCGCGTGGCCGCATACTGAACCAGGTCGCGGAATCCCTCGCGCTGAATCCGGCGGATGAGAGACGGAGAACACCACTTGCCCCAGCGCACCAGCGCCGGCGCCGATTCACCAATCAAAAGCCGTTCTGTCAACCGGCGGGCTTGGCTCAGCATCATCGCAACTGTATCGATGGCGGCGGGATCCTCACGACCGCTGCCGGCTTTCAGCGTTTTTGGCGGTCCGGGCGCCGCCGCTACCAATGCGCTACTTACATTAAATAGGCAGACTCGCCCGAACGCAGCGGTGGATTGGCAAGCAGCTCGATGTAACTCGACTTCTCCATGAGCGCCCGGGCCACCTGCGCCACGGCATGCGCTGCGTCGGGCCTGGACAAGTCGCGCGCCCGGCGGCCGATTTCCCGAAGCTTCTCGGGCTGAGCCACCAGCGAAGAGACGACGCCGGGAATATCCGCGGTCTGCTCCACCGGGACCGCCACTCCATTCTGGATCAGGTATTGCATGTTCCGCTCTTCCGGCCCCGGAATGGGATGCGTGAGCACCGTGGGCAGTCCCGCGGCGAGGGCTTCAGAAGCGGTGAGGCCACCGGGTTTGGTAATCAACAGATCAGCCGCCGCCATCAGCTCTGGAACGCGGTCTGTCCAGCCAAAGGGAAAAAGCTCAAGCGCCAGTTTCCCTCGCAAAGCGTCCAGGCGGCTCCGCATCCGGTGGTCACGCCCAGCGACCGCCACGACCTGCAAGGGCGCCTTGCAAGCTTCAAGATGCTCGACAATCGAATCGAGTGGCCAGGGACCCATGCCGCCGCCCATCACCAGCACGACGGGACGTTGGGGGCTTAAACCCAGAGAGTGCAGGACTTCCTGCCGGTCAAAGGGCAGTGCAAATACCGGGTCCACCGGAACGCCACAATTCAGGATGCGATGGGGCGAGACGCCCCACCCGATGAGTTGAAACTTGGCGCTGTCGCTCGCCACACAATAGAAGTCAATTTCCGGTTGTACCCAGGGCGGTTCCGAGTTGAAGTCGGTGGCAACGGCGAGCACGGGCCCTGAATACCACCCTTCGCGTTTGGCCAACGAGGCAATTTCGGCGGCGCCGATTTCCGTCACAATCAGCAACTCGGGACTGAACGCGCCAAGCTCCCGCAGCACTCTGGAGCAACCACGGCGAAAGACCCAATGCGGGGCCGTCGAACGGTGGCGGCGTCTCTCCCGCCGCTCATAGAGACGGCGCCAGAGTCCCCGGCGGTAACGCAACATCAACCAGTAAGGGTGGACATAGAGCCAGTGGAACCAGGATGCGGCTCCTTCCAGAGCGTCCACCAGCCGCACATCCAACTCTTCCGGGCCATCCATCAGCGCTCCCCGGACCACCGCTGAGGCGCGGACGTGCCCGGCACCGACGCTCAACGTCAAAATCTGAACACTCTTCGGCAACATGTACGTGTTTCCAGTCTGCAGAACGTTGCAACGCGTTTCGTGCAGAACCCTTAGTTCATTCCCCTCACCAGCAGAACGGCATTCAGCCCGCCGAACGCAAAGGAATTGGAAAGAGCGGCGCGGATGCGCCTTGCGCGCGCCGTATTGGGCGTATAGTCCAGATCGCATTCCGGGTCCGGCAAAGTGTAATTCGCGGTGGGAGGAATGAGGCCCCGGTCGAGCGCCATGACGGTGGCCACCAATTCCACCGCCCCCGTTGCTCCCATCACGTGTCCGTGCATGGACTTGGTGGAACTGATGGAGACCTTCCGGGCGTGCTCGCCGAAAGCCTGCTTCACGACAACCGTCTCCGTCGAATCATTCAAACGAGTCCCGGTTCCGTGCGCGTTAATGTAATCGATGTCCTCGGCGTTGAGTCCCGCCTCATCCAAGGCCATGCGAATGGCGCGTACCGGGCCGTCCACCGAGGGCTGGGTGATGTGGCCGGCGTCGGAGCTCATGCCGAAACCAGCCAATTCGCCGTAGATTCTAGCTCCGCGCTTCCGCGCGTGCTCCATTTCCTCCAGCAACACGGCCGCGGCTCCCTCGCCAATCACCATGCCTTCCCGGTCCAGCGAAAACGGGCGGCAGGCGCGGCTTGGATCTCCATCGCCCGCAGCCAGCACGCGCACCGATTCCCACGACCGCATCATTCCGTAGGTGATGGGCGTGTCCGATCCTCCTGCCAACATCATGTCCGCGAGTCCAAACCGTATCAGGTGAAAAGCCTCTCCAATCGCGTGGCCCGCCGAGGAGCACGCGGTCGCGGTCGCAAAAGAAGGGCCCTGCGCGCCATATTCCATGCACACCTGCGAGACAGGCGCGTTGTGCATAATGCGGGGAATCGTGAAAGGATGAAGGCGCGTGACCTGCTTGGCGTAGAGGTTCCAGTAGCCGTTATCGAGACCTTGAGCTCCGCCCATGCCGGAGCCGATGACCACTCCAAACCGCGGACGCTCCTCCTCCTTGACCTCAAGGCCGCTCGACTTCATAGTTTGCGCTGCCGCGAGCAGCGCAAATTGGGCGAAGCGGTCAAGCAGGTCAAGCCGCTTGGTGGGGAAGTAATCTGTCGGCACGTAGTCTGGAACTTCAGCAGCGATCTGCACGGTGAGCGAAGAAGAATCGAACTGCTCAATGCGTCGGACCGCGGACTTTCCCTGAATGAGGTTCCCAAAAAACGACTCAACATCCCTTCCCGACGACGCGAAGACGCCTAAGCCGGTAATCACGACTCTTCGCAAGCTCTCACCCCTTGGCTGCTGCAGCTTAGCTCCCCGTTACCGGAGATCCGCTCTTGGCCATGGCCACCAAGTCTGAGATGTCTTTGCCTTCGATGACGCGGGTGAGACTGTCCACGACCTGGCGCACCGATTTCATGTTCTGGGCCACGGCGTCCGGGATGTCGATCTTGAATTCTTCCTCCAGCGCGAAAAGGATATTGACTCCATCCAAGGAATCAATGCCAAGTTCCTCAAAGGTTGAGTCCGGCTTCACCACCCCTGGCTGCAGGTGCTGCTCGCGCCCGATGATTTCTATGACTTTTTCCTCAATATTCATCGTTTCTCCTTGTACCCTCCCCGCCTGGCGTTTGCGTTTGGTGTCATTCCTCAGGATGAGATGCCAATTGAGCTTTTACTGGCCAGCTCCGCCACCGCCTGCAGAAGCTCCGAAAGCCGAAAGGGCTTCTCCAGCAATGCCCCAACTCCAAGTCCCAAAGCCGTCTTCCGCTCTGCCGCAGAGATGAACGAGGACATCAAAATCAACTCGTGCTTGGTCTTTTGCCTCCGCAGATGCTGAAGGAGCTCAAGCCCGTTCTCATTCGGCATTTGCAAATCCGCGATCACGATTTGATATTCGCTATCGTCCAGCGCCCGCTGGGCAGCCATGGTGTCTTCAACCACGCCGACCTCGTAGCCGTTGGAGGTCAAGACCTCGGCAACCAACTCCCTGCTCTCTTGATCATCGTCCACAACAAGAACCTTAACCATCGTGACACAACCTTCCTGTTTCGGCTACACCTCTCTCCAGCAAGACTTGTTCCAATGTCGACACGTATTGTTAAGTTGCTGATTCTAAGTTCTTAACTTATTGTCTCGGGGCGGAATTGCGTCATGCTAAAGGTTGGGTTTCATAGATCTGTATCAGTATGACACAGTTAGAATTTTAGCTATTGGTTTATGGGGAGTGGAGAATCATCACCAATTGCCATTGGAAGGAGACAATTCAAGATAACCATAGACGAAGCAATTAGTTACAATGCTACATGTAGAGCAATCCCGGACATGTTGAAATGTGTCACAAAGGGACACTCGGCCGTAGGCATCATTTCGCATAGTGCGTATCGCCGGGACTGCGAGGGGGCCATGGACAGTCGGCAAACGACACACCGCGAAGCTTAATGAAACTTGCGGCGAAACGGCAGGCGGAGGGGTTCCCCAGGCTACCCCGCGATCTTCAAAAAATGTGCCGTCGGACTCCGGAAACGGGAGGTGGGAGTTTTAGAGCCCGACGGCACTCCAGCCAGGGAAACGAGCAAAATACGGGCGAAAATTCTTGCTCGGTTATTGAATACATAATAACTAGATTATTTATGTTGTCAAGTGTTTTCTTTGGAAATAGCAAAAAAAGTTTCGCGGCTTGCTTTGGCCCGGGAGAGCCCATCCGAAAAACCTCCGAATGCCGCGCTTCCCGGCGTCCCGGTTGCCCTCCAACCGTGCGCGCCGGTAGGGTGTTGCTGTGGTAAGATGACTGGCCGAGCCGAATGGTTCTATGGCGCGACGGGACTGATTTTGAAGGGCGTGACCGTCCCGGGAACCAACCGGCGCTGATGCCACAACTGCCGCTGAGCAATTTTTCACCAGGGATGGGAATTGCCGCTGTGCTGAAAGCTGCCAGATCCTTCTGTTGGTCACTCGTCACTTGTCTCTGTTCCTTTATTCATCTTGATTTCATCGACGAGGTGTTCTCATGCCCAAGACTCAACTCCAATATTTAACGGCTGAACTCAACAAGCTTCGGGACCAGAAGCTTTATCAGCGGCTGCGCGTGCTCGAAAGCGAGCAGCTTCCGGTATCACGTTTTGACGGCAAGGAAGTCATCAACCTGTCCTCGAACAACTACCTGGGTCTTACCACTCATCCGCTGCTTAAGAAGAAGGCTATCGAGGCGATCGAAAAATATGGCGTGGGCTCCGGCGCGGTGCGAACCATCGCGGGCACCATGACCTTGCACATGGCGCTCGAGGAAAAGATCGCCCGGTTCAAGAACGTCGAAGCCTCGGTGGTATTCCAATCCGGATTCACGGCGAATGCTGGCACGGTGCAGGCGGTCCTCGGACGGGAGGACATTATTATCTCGGACGAGTTGAATCACGCCTCCATCATCGACGGCTGCCGCCTGTCCCGCGCTGAAATCAAGGTCTTTCCGCACAAGGACACCGAGGCTTGCGAAAAAATCCTGCGCGAAATCTCCGGCCACAATGTCCACAAGCTGTTGATTACCGATGGCGTGTTTTCCATGGAGGGAGATATTGCACCGCTGCCGGACCTGGTGCGGCTGGCGGAGAACTATGGCTGCATCATGATGATCGATGACGCTCATTCCTCTGGCGTGCTGGGCAAGAACGGGCGCGGAACCGTCGATCACTTTGGCCTGCATGGCCGCGTGGACATCCAGGTGGGTACGCTCTCCAAAGCCATTGGCGCGCTCGGCGGTTATGTCGGTTCGACTCGTGACGCCATCGATTTTCTTTACCATCGCGCCCGGCCGTTCCTTTTTTCCACGTCGCACCCGCCTTCGGTGGCGGCAACGTGCATTGCCGCGTTTGAGGTGCTTGAGATCGAGCCACAGATCGTCGCAAAATTGTGGGAGAACACCCGATTCTTCAAGGCAGGCCTGAAGAAGCTCGGATTCAATACGGGGGCGAGCGAGACGCCGATTACGCCGGTGATCGTGGGCGATGCGGCCCTGGCCCACGAATTCTCCCGTCAGCTTTTCCAGGCGGGTATCTTTGCTCAGGGCATCGGCTATCCCACGGTGCCGGTCGGGAAAGCTCGAATCCGCACCATTGTCACCGCCACCCACACTCAGGATGAACTCACTCGGGCCCTTGATATCATGAAGTCTGTCGCCGAGAAGCTGCGAATCATTTAACCTCAACACTGTTCAGGTAGGGGTAGGGGCGACCCTTCTTGTCGCCCGCGGGCGGGCACAAGGCTCAACCCTACGTGCGATCTCGAAGGGTTGACCCCGAAGGGCAGGCTCGCCGTGGTGAGAGCGGGCTTTTCAAGCGCAGCGTTCGGGCGACTGAAGAAGAGTACCGCTATATCCGGGAGAGGTGGTTTCGATGAATACGGTCGTCAAGATGGTCGCCGTGGTGTTGATTGCAGCCGGAACTTACGCTCTTGCCAAGGGCGGGATCTCCTATACCACCGGCCGCAGGGTCGTGCACGTCTCCGGGTCGCGCGCCGTGATTTTGACGAAGAAGACTTACGTGGTTCCAAGGTGGCTTGCCATCTGGGCCATCGCGGGCGGAACGTTCGTGCTGATTGCGGCGTTTCGGCAAAAAGTTTGAGTGGTGGGCCGCCTCCACCAGCTTGGCTTCATCGCCCGCCACTTCAAGGAGTTCATTCGAATCTGCGGCATGACCCAGGTGCGGACCTCGCCGTTTTATCCCCAATCGAAAGGTGGCATCCCGCGCGCCGTGGCAGCGCGGCGGCAGTAGCGCCGGGGCTGTAGCCACGGTGTCCCCACCAACGCTAGCAACCG
>JBOGKI010000081.1:0-11857 GCA_050745605.1 Terriglobia bacterium
GTGGAAATAGGCGGATGCGGCATTGAAAATACGCTAGTTATTCGGCCTCCCGCCGTAGGGGCAGGGCTTGCCCTGCCCCAGGGTGCCGCAAGCGGTGCCCCTACGCCATTTTCATGCACGGTGGTGGGCCGAAGGCCCGTGAGGTCTTCGCTCAGAATGACAGGCGAAGGGCTCAGCATGAGAGATTGGCATTTTTTCACACCTTCTGTCAGATGAGGGGCAAGGGGAATTCAGTTATCATGAAGCCTCGGGGAAATGCGTTTCATGATGGCTCTTCCGATGTTGCGAGTCTTCGCGTCTGCTGCCACACTTTTGATGTTCGCCATCTTCCCTCGTGTGAGTCATATTCTGTTCGCGGCCAACGATTCCCAATCACGGGCGCCCGTCATCTTGATCTCCATCGATACGCTTCGTGCTGACCATCTCGGCTGTTACGGCTATGACGCGAAGCTCACACCCCACCTCGACGCCCTGGCAAGAGCAGGCACGCGCTTCGCCAGGATCGATTCACAAGTCCCTTTAACTCTTCCGTCTCACACGAGCCTGCTGAGCTCGACCTATCCCTTCGTCAACGGGGTTGAGGAAAACGGCGAGGTTGTGCCCAAGAGACTTATGACGCTTCCCATGATTCTGAAATCACATGGCTACAGGACCGCCGCCTTCATCGGAGGATATTTTCTTGCCGAGCGGTTCGGATTGGACCAGGGATTCGGCGTGTATGACAGCCCCTTTGATTTCGCGCGAAAGGGTCCGCAATCCGCGGCTCAACTCAAGCGCCCGGGCGAGGATGTGACCCGCGACGCGGCTCACTGGATACAGGCAAATTCCTCCGTCCCTTTTTTCGCGTTCGTCCACCTGTTTGATCTGCACCGGCCGTATGAATTAGAGACGCGGAGCCGTTCCCCTGCAGGCCTCTCCAGATATGACGCGGAGTTGGCGCACGTGGATGGCGTTCTCGGGGATCTCTTTCATCGTCTTTCGGAGGAAGGAATCTACCAGCGAAGTCTGATTGTGGTGACCGCTGACCATGGCGAAAGTCTGGGGGAGCATGGTGAAAGCACGCATGGATATTTCATCTATCAAAGCACGCTGTGGGTGCCGCTCCTTGTTCATTGGCCGGCCGGCGCTCATCGCTTTCCGGCGGTCGTCGCGCAACCCGCCGGTCTGATCGATGTCGCGCCCACCATCCTTGAGTTTCTTCACATCGCGCCGCCTCCCCGGTTCCAGGGGCGTAGCCTCTTCCGCTTCCTCCGCCCGCCGGACTCGACGGCGGCGGAGGCGGTTTACAGTGAAAGCCTCTATGCGCGGGACCATCTCGAATGCAGCCCGCTGCGAAGTCTGCGCCTGCGCCGCTATCAATACATCGACGCTCCCCGGCCCGAGCTCTACGATCTGCTCAAAGATCCTCGGGAATTGACCAATCTTTATGAGGATCGCCGGTCGCTCGCGGCCAGCATCGCCGGGCAGTTGCGCTCCCTGATGGCAAAGTACAGCCCCGCCCGGCCACCGCAGGTGCCGGTCAGCCTCGATACCGAGGAGCAATTGAATTCGCTGGGCTACCTGGGTGTCAGCAGGCCGTCGGCTGCATCGGGCGAGGCCGGCCCCGACCCCAAGGATCGAGTGAAGGAATACCGCCAGTATCTTCACGCCCTGCGCCTTGAACAGACGGGCAACTTGCCGGATGCGATCGCTGTATACCAGCGCATTCTGGCCGAAGCTCCTGACGTCACTCTGGCGCGCTTCGATCTGGCGAGCTGTTATTTTCAGCGAGGGCGATTTCCGGAGGCTATTCAAGAGCTGAAGAAGCTCATGGCCAGCCATCCTCATGACCTGAACGCTGAGAGGCTGCTGGGCCTCGCCTGGATCAGAATGAGAAATCCTGGAGAAGCACGGACGGCGTTCCAGGATGTTCTGGCCCAGTCCCCGTCCGACTACATCGCAAACTTTAACCTGGGCACGCTCGACGAAGTTGAGCGCCATTGGCAGACTGCAGAAAGCCATTTCCAGGCCGCGCTTCGAGCTCGCCCGCATTCGCCGGATGTGTTCAACGCCCTGGGTGTCCTCTCCATGGACCGCGGCGCAGCGGATGAGGCCCGGCAGAACTTTCAGACGGCCATCCGCCTCGATCCAACCTTCGCGCGCGCTTACTATAACCTCGGGACGTTGTGGGCCGCGGAGAAGCGCTATCACGATGCCGCGCAGGCATTCCGCCGTGCCCTGGCGGCGACTCCAAAGTTTGGAGAGGCCCGGCGTGCCCTCGCGGCGCTGCCGGCGCGCTCCCGTTAAGCCGTTGGCTTCTGAATCTGAAGCAGAAGCATCCGGCGCTTCGGCAAACAGGGCTGAGGCGTCCGCTACTCACCAATGCCGACGGCAAGTACTACGCCTTTCTGAAAAGCTCGCCGCATGCGGGAACAGATTGAGGACTTTGGGCAGACACTCCACTTCTTTCACGCGAGGGACTTGATGCCGAAATGCAAATTCAGCCTGCTGGTCATCGTGATGGTCCTGCTTGCCATCCCGGTTTTCGGGCAGGATACAAAATACCCCCCTAAAAGCGAGCAGATCCCGGGTCCGTCCAACTCCACTGCGCAAACGAGCGTATGTTGCGCGGTGGGTAGTGAGAGACCGATCACGGTCGAGGCCTGGAAGGAGTGGCTGAAGGATGTTCGTCACTGGCGGACGGAGCACTTGACCCGCATCGGCTACAACGGCGCCGAATATGACCGGCCGGAGCTGAAGTGGACCCAGAAGTCTTTCATTCAACCTCAGATGATGGCGCATGACCGCTATTTCTATGACCCGGTTGCTAGGAAATACACCGTTGACCGCTACTTGAGCGATCTGGACGAACGCTTCGGCGGAATTGATTCAGTGCTGATTTGGTCGACGTATCCGAATATCGGCATTGATAACCGTAACCAGTTTGACCTGATTCGAGACCTGCCGGGTGGGATCGCCGGGTTGCGAGCCACGGTTGAGGACTTTCATCGCCATGGCGTCCGCGTCCTGTTCCCTTACAACCCTTGGGATCAGGAAACCCGGCCCGAAGGGAAGCCGGATTGGGAAACATTGGCGCACTTGATGGCGGCAATCGGCGCGGACGGATTTAACGGCGATACCATGGGGAGCGTGCCTCTCGCCTTTCGGACAGCGTCGGACAAGACGGGCCATCCCATTGTCTTTGAGCCGGAAGGCGGAGACAGCGGCTCCAACGATTTCGCCATCGCCTGGAACAATCTGGTGTGGGATTACTGGCAATATCCGTTTGAGCCCATGGTGAGCAAAAACAAGTGGTTGGAAACCAGGCAGATGGGCAACGTGTGCGATCGCTGGGCCCGGAACAAGGTGAATAACCTGCAGTATGCCTTTTTCAACGGCATCGGTTACGAGACTTGGGAAAACATCTGGGGCATCTGGAACCAGATTGATCCGCGTGACGCCGAGGCCTTAAGGCGAATCGCCAAGATCGAGCGCGGATTCTGGCAACTGCTCGAAAGCCCGGGCTGGCTTCCTTTTTCGCCCACGCTCCAGTACGGCGCATTTGCCAGTGAGTGGCCGGGCCAGAATGAGACGCTCTGGACCGTCATCAATCGGAATGAATTCGCTCTGAGCGGACCGCAGTTGCACGTTGCCTACAAGCCTGGGCTCCACTACTACGACTTCTGGCACGGCGTTGAGCTGAAACCGGAAATTCACGGATCGGCTGCCGAGTTGAGTTTTGATATGGAAGCCGAAGGCTATGGCTCCATCCTCGCTACGAACCACCTGACTTCCGAAGAGGAGGATCTGTTAAATCAGATGCACGGACTCGCCCAACAGCCCCTCTCCAGCTTGTCCCACGATTGGCACTTCCTGCCGCAGCATATCGTGGACATCGCGCCCACAGAGCCCGCATCGAGCCCTCCGCCGGGAATGATGTCTATCCCGGGAGGAAGATTCCTCTTCCAGGTCTCCGGCATCGAGATCGAAGGCGGCAACGCCATCGGCGTGGACGTGCAGTACCCGTGGGAAGACTCGCCGCGACGGCAACATGCACACTGGATGGAGATCAAACCGTTTTATATGGATAAGTATCCGGTGACCAATGCCGAATTCAAGAAATTCGTTGAAGCAACCCACTATCATCCCCGGGATGATCACAATTTCCTGCGCGACTGGAAAAATAGCGCCTACCCTGATGGATGGGCAAACAAACCCGTCACCTGGGTTGCGCTGGAAGATGCGCGAGCGTACGCGGCATGGGCCGGCAAGCGCCTGCCCCATGAATGGGAGTGGCAGTATGCGGCACAGGGCACAGGTGGGCGTCTTTACCCGTGGGGCAATCAATGGGACGCCGCCGTACCTGCTCCGGACAAAGGCCGCTTGTTGACCGGCCCGGCCAATGTGGACTCGCATCCGAAAGGGGCGAGCCCTTTCGGGGTGATGGACATGGTGGGGAACGTGTGGCAATGGACCGATGAGTTTGAGGACGCGCACACGCGGGCGGCCATACTGCGCGGAGGAAGCTATTACCAGCCACAGGGAAGCCGCTGGTATTTCCCACCGGCCTACCGGCTGGACGAACATGGGAAATACCTGTTGATGGCACCCAGCCTTGACCGCGCCGGCACGCTGGGCTTCCGGTGCATCAAGGACGCGGAGTGAGAGAGCGAAGACGGTCCGAATCGACCTCAAGCTCGAAGACCGCCGGAAAAACCATGCCTGCTAACCCATTTTCGCTCGAAGCCCTCGAATTCCCGGCGGTCCTTGACATGCTTCGGCCCCTTCTCTCTGGCCCCATCAGCCGTTACTTGCTGGATTCGCTCGGGCCGGGAACGGATCGGAGCGCGATTGAGGATGAGCTGGCACGCGTGGGAGAAGCGCGGGAATACCTGGGGGGAAGCTCCCGTCCATCTTTATCGGGCTTGGAGGACGTCCGGCCGATTCTTGATAAGGTCCAGGTGGAGGGCGTCACCTGCGCGGCGCTTGAAATCCTTCGCGTGGTGGAGGTAGCTCGGACGTCGCGGCGTACTCGCTCCTTTTTTCAGAAGACTCCGTTCACTCGCCTCGACCAGATGGCAGCCGGGCTGCCGGACTTCCGCGAGCTGCTCGCCGCCCTTGACGGCAAGATCCTGCCCGACGGCTCGTTGGATTCCTCAGCCAGCCCCAAGCTCGCCGCGCTTCGCCGCTCCATCGAGCGTCTGCGGCACGAACTCCAATCCAAGCTGGAGCGTTTAGTGCAGCGCCTGGGGCGCGAAAAGCTCCTGCAGGACGCCGTAGTGACGTTGCGCAATGACCGCTTCGTGATTCCCGTGAAGTCGGAAGAAAAGCGCCGCGTGGACGGCATCGTGCACGGGTCCAGCTCCTCCGGCGCCTCGGTCTTCATCGAGCCGCTCGAAACCGTGCCAATGAATAACGAGCTGGTGGAGCTGCAGGATCAGGAATTCGCGGAAGTGCAGCGCATCCTTGCGGAATTCACCGCACGCCTCGGCGCAGAGCGGGAGGAACTCATCGGCGCGGTGGAAACCCTGGCCCGGCTTGACCTGATCTTTGCCAAGGCGGAGTTCGCCCGGCGTTACGATTGCTGCATTCCCCAATTCTCGCCCTCCTCCGCGCCTCAAGCCGCTGAAAACCGCGAATTCCACGTCGTCGATTTGCGCCATCCGCTCCTCATCAAGGCGCTCGGCGCGCGCGGCCAAAGCCCCGTGCCTTTTTCGCTCGATCTCGCGCCGCCGCGCATGATGGTGGTGATCAGCGGCCCCAACACCGGCGGCAAGACGGCCACGCTGAAGTCCATCGGCATGGCCGCGCTGATGGCGCAATCCGCAATGCCGGTGGCGGCCAAAGAAGCGCGGCTGCCGCTGTTTGAGCGCGTCCTTGCCGATATTGGCGACCGCCAATCCATGGAGCAGGACCTGAGCACTTTTTCCGCCCATCTTGAAAACATTCGCTCCATCGTGAATGAAGCCGATCCCCGTGACCTGGTGCTGTTGGATGAGCTGGGCGGCAGTACCGACCCCAAGGAAGGCGAAGTGCTGGCCGTCGCTCTGCTCGAGCGTTTTCTGCGGCTCGGGCCCATCACCGTCGTCACCACGCACTTTTCCGGGTTGAAGACTTTCGCCGCCAGTTCGGGCATGGCCTTGAATGCGGCCATGGACTTTGACGAAGCGACGCTCCGTCCTACCTACCGGCTGAGCGTGGGATTGCCGGGAAAATCGAGCGGCCTGGATATCGCCCTGCGGTTGGGATTAGATCCGGAAATCGTGGACCGGGCGCGGGCCATGCTCGATCCGGATTCGCTGGAGGCTTCGTCACTTCTCGACTTTCTTCACTCCCAAAAGCAGGAAATCGAGCGGCAGCTTGAACGCGCCCGGCAGCGTGAGGCAGAGCTCGCTGCCCGGAAGATCGAGCTTGAGCGGCAATACGAAAACGAACGCCGCAAGCGCCTGAAAGACCTGGACCAGCGTCTGGAGGAAACCCTGCGCCGTCAGGAGAAGCGCTGGCAGGACGCCATCGAGGAGATTCGCCGGCAAGCTCTGGCGGAGGGCAAACAACCGGGCAAAGCCGGACTTCGCGCTCAGCGCCAGGGTGCGGAACTAGCCCGCGAGGGCCGCGAAGCCTGGAACGAGCAGGTGCTGGAAGTCTTGGGCGGGCCGGGCGAAGGTCAGCCGTCGGCCGAGCCTTTAGCGGGGATCGAAATTGGCGATCAAGTGCGCGTGGCTGACTTCCCGACTCCGGCCACGGTGACGGCGCTGCCCGATGATTTGCACGCCGAAGTCGAAGCGGGAAGAATCCGGATGAGGGTTGACAGAGAGAAGCTTCAGGTGCTGGCTCGCGGCGGCCACGGCCAGGCCCCGCCGTCCGTCTCGCGCCGGACGTTAGCACGGGCGCCGCCACCACCGACGTCATCCGCCGGACGCTTTGGGGCTTTATCCGGTCAAGATGCTGCTGACGCTTCGCTCGCTCCGACTGCGGAAATCAACGTGATCGGCACGACGTCGGAAGAGGCATTGGGCCGTGTCGATAAGTTTCTGGATGAATCCTATCTGGCCGGGCGATTGCGCCTGCGCGTGATTCACGGCCACGGCAAAGGGATTCTGCGGAAAAACCTGCATGAGATGTTCGGATCGCACCCGCACGTTGAGAAATTTTATGCGGCGGAGCCACGCGAGGGCGGCGCGGGTGCAACCATTGTGGAACTGAAGGCGTGAGCCGCGAAATCGCAGCAGATTTCATTGGACTCGCAATCAGGACGGCGGTGACTGTGGCAGGCTGCGTTTGGGGGTGCAAGTATCCCGACGCCTAAGAAGACCGCGACGTGGCAAAACGATGCCGCCACCTGCGATAAAGGAGCATTCTGTGGCACAGGAGAGATCACCGCTTGGCGAATTCGAAATTCGAGGAACTTGGTGGCTTCCGGAGAATCCCGATAACCGTGTTGCAGGTGTCTTGAGCTACCGGCCACGGCATATGGTGAACCTGGAATTAGATAGCCCGTTGCATAATCCGTTTGTTACCGTAGCGGACGGCATCGAAAGCCTCTGGTTAGAGCCGATTCGTAGCGAGGCGATGCTTGGGACCGGTCTGGATGGAGCACTTTGCACGCTGTTAAATACCGTCGAATCGGGAACGACGGTGCTTGCGCGCTACCTGCTACTCGGCAATCACTTTGAATGCGAGAAAGCCGCAACATTCGAATCCGCCGAGTTTCACTTGACCGGCCTCGAGGAGTGGACCGGGCAATCTCCGCTCGTCCCTACGATTGGGATGCTAGGCATACCCCTCTGGCTAGAAATGCAAAAAGAGCCGGAGAAAGCATTCAGCATAAACATTGCCTATAAAAAGGCGACGCTGTTGGAGTTTGAGGTCCCTTCCCGCGGGTGCCGAATCTGGATTGGCTCTGGGGTCGATGTGAGTACTGAAATATATCACTCGTTGACCATCACGCATGCTGCATCGATATTTGTTCAACCCTCAGCGCCGCAGCCCTTGGCATGGTACCGCCGGTTTTTTGTGGATTGTTCAAGGTTGTTTTCTTTTCTCACCGGCAGGTCCGTGCGTCGAACCAAGACAGTGCTATCCACCCTCGCTGCCGCCAAATCCTCCCGACGCGGGGACGAGGTGGAGCTTTATGATGAAGCACGGAGACTCGCAATCGAGAGGAGGACAGAACAGGAGCGATCCCGCTCCCTCTGATGCTGGTCAAGAACATTGCTCAACAGGCCTTCGATAACTGGTTTCGGGCGGCAGAGGACATGGAGCCCGTCCACCAATTCATGCAGGATACTCTCCCTCCGAATGATTCGGAGGTGGTGACCGTATTCTTGCGCCTAACCCAGGCGCTCGAGGTTTTCTTTCGCCGATTCGCCCACAAAACGTACATCGCAAAAGAAGAGTACGAGCAATACTACAACGCTATGTTCGGCGCACTCCCTGCAACCACGCCTGACGCACTGCGAGAGCGCCTTCGCAACTACCTTAGGTTCGGAAATGAGTATTCCCTAAAGAGCGCGGTACAGCGCCTCATCGAGAGCCTGAAGGAACCCGCCCTGGGGGCGTTGAACATTGACAATGCCAAAAAGTTCGCTCAATTGACGGCTAATATAAGGAATTGGCTCACGCATTATGGTGAGCGCCGGGAACCGGTGGCTTCAGGTGCGAGGGAGTACTACGACATTAACCAACAGCTTAGGGCGCTCCTTTTCGGGGTGTTGGCGCAATCATTGGGATTCGATGTTCCTGCCGTTCAAAACTGCATTCAAGCAATCCTCTCACGAGGTTACTCTCGATGAGGTCAGGACTCGGTCCACCCCGCCCAAGGTCGGCTGGCGCAGAACGTAGCTCGTCAGGTGCGCCACATTATGCTGACTTATGGACTGGAAGGAGAATCGTAAGACCATGCACAAATACGAAATCATTATTTACTGGAGCACCGAGGATGAGGTGTTTATCGCTGAGGTTCCGGAATTGCCCGGCTGCATGGCGCACGGCGCCAGTCACGAAGCAGCGCTCCAGAATGTGAACGAGGCTATCCGTTTGTGGATTGATACAGCAAGAGAGTTTGGAAATCCCATACCGCAGCCCGAGGGGCAACGCCTTATGCTGGCTTAGGTTCCGCGGGTGGGCCATGTATCGCCATTGATGTCGTCGCCACCCGCGGGTTCATCACTCGGGGTCAGGTAGCGCAGACCTCCGTTTGTGAGGTCTGCGGCCTTTCACGTGGAACGGCTCGGCAAACCGCGGACCTGAAGGACGCAGGTCCGCGCTACTTGCTACTTGCCTAGTGTATCTCGTTGTGACGAGGGACAAGGGGACAGGCTGTGACTTCTTCGTTGTGGTGTTGGTTTACCAATCGTGGCTTCCACCATGCTGGACCAGCACACAGCCGATTTCCTCTTCCTCCAGTTTTCGGATGAGGTCCCGCCGTTTCATTCAGCTACGACCAGCTCCTCCACTTTTCGAACATACGGCACGCCGCCCGATTCGAGATCGGTCCTGATATCCTTGAGATTTTGCACCAATTCTTCTTTTGACATGGCCTGAGTTTGATAGTCCGGGTAGTCATTCAGGAAACCAAGGTAGTAATCTCCATCTTGCCAGTAAGTGAATTTGATGGTTTTCATGTTTCGGTCCTCAAACCCGCGTCATCGCGACTCGCTGGCGCCCGAAGCGCGGTTGGTCTGCCAATTGAGTGTACCACTATGCGGCCATGGATTTGAATCCAGCATGTGCTGATCCATCAGTCCTTGCATCTGCGGCCGGCCCAGACATTGCCATCCATGTCTGCGCCACGGTTCCGCGCTTCGCCTTTCTCCCAGAACACAGATATTGGCGGTAAGGAAGAGCCGGGCTGGTTTAGAGTCGCCGACATGAAAATCGATGTCGGTGCAACCCACTTCAGATACGGCCAGCGCACCGCTCAGCGCACCGCTCAGGGTTGACAGACGGTCGGGCGCGGCTTAGACTTCAAGCATGGAAATTCCCCTTAACGCCGATGTGCAAGCGAAGCTCGTGCGCCTAGCCGCTGAGCGTGGGCGTAACGCTGAAGCGCTGGCCAGTGAAGCCATCGAACGCTTTGTGGATTACGATCAGTGGTTCATTGATGAGGTAGAAAAGGGCCTCGCGCAAATCGAGCGAGGTGAAGTGCTGACCGATGAGGAAGTGGGCTTGCGGATAGAGAAGTTACTTACTGAAAAGCAGTCCCACACTTAAAATGGAGCTTCGCTGGACTGAGGAAGCTGCCACCGTCCTGGAACAAATCACAGATTACTTATTCCAGAATGCGCCCGAACGTGCGGTTCAACTGGTGCGCGGCATCTACGACGCCGCATCCTCGTTGCAGATGTTCCCGTACCGTGGCCGCCCAGGCACGAAAGACGGAACGCGCGAACTCGTGCTTGCTCCACTGCCGTATATTGTGGTCTACCAAACCACCAGCGATGTCATCCACATTGTACGTATCCTGCACGGCGCACAGAAGTGGCCTTTATAAATCTGCAGAGCCTTCAACCGGCGGCTAGCGGCTGACCGGATAGCCTTTCCCCACCCAGTTCTTCTGAAAGTTATCGGGCAGATCGAGCACTTTCAGGTACTTGAATCCCATCGCCGCGAGGGTCTTGAACGCGGGCCGGATGTTGGGACACTCGTGCAGGGGGCAGCAACCGCAATACAAAACCACTTCACGGCGGCGTGGGATGGATGCCGCCCAATGCTTGAGCGCGTCGCGGCCCTTCGCGTCGCGCGCCGGACCTGCATAGGAAGCGCCGGGAATGTGCGCTTCCTTGAAGAGGAAATCAAACCCGACGCACAACACGGCGGGCGCTTCACCGCTGTGGTTCGACAACACCTTGGCCAGTTGCGCGGGCTCGATGATTTGCGACGCATTCCAGGGATTCGCTTCTCTGTCGCTCGCGGCTTGGCCCAAGCTGCTATGCGCAGCAAGCAGCGCCACACCGAGTGCGAGCGGAATGACAAGAGGCGCCGCGTAAATGCGCTGCCGTAGCAATTCTGGTTTCGCCATTCTGATCTCCTTCCTTCACCCTGCGTTGCGCTGCGTATCGATGCGGCGCGGTTACAAAGAAGCCTGGAGGAATCGCCAAGTTGCTGGGGCAAGCCGGCGCGCCGCCGGATGGCGGCCCAGCCAGCGTCTGAGGCGCAGGACATCGCCCGGACGGTCCACGTCGTCCCACGCTTCGAGGACTGAGCAGGAGAGTCCACGAGCCGTGAGCGATGCGAGCGTATCCCGGAAAGCGAAACGGGTGCTCCATCGCACGTCCCGCAAGAATCCCCGCAACAGGGCTGACGAGCGCGCGGCTCGCAAGCCGATCAGGTAGTAGCCACCGTCCGCACAGGGCCCCAGCGCCGCGTCGCATACGTTCAGCTCACGCAGGGCCAGACGAATCATGCCCGGCGGGAGGAGCGGAGAGTCCGTGCCGATGATCACGGCACGCTCGTGATGGCGGAAGAGTTTGCGGAAAGCCGACTCCAGCCGGTCACCCAACGTGGCGCCGCGCTGCCGGCACAGCGCCACCTGCGGCGGGATCTTGACCGCCGCAGCCCGTTCGGAATTCCTGCCGACGAGAAACAGCGATAGACTGGCTTCGACGCGCAAGCCGCGTGCCTTGCGCAAGACATCTGCCAGCAAGGCGCCCTGGAATCGGGCCGCGCCCACTTCACCCAGCAGCGGAATCAACCGCGTCTTGGCGCGACCGGGCACAGGCGTGCGCGCAAAAATCGCCAGAGCCGCTGCGAGGGAACGCTTGACTTGCCGGGGCGGGGGCAAATTGGTTTTCACGTGAGGAGGCCAGAGGGCCAGAGTGGACTAATGTCTCGCTGTAGCGGCGGTCTATGACCGCCGGACTAGACGGCGGTCATAGAC
>JBOGKI010000082.1:0-11853 GCA_050745605.1 Terriglobia bacterium
CCGGTTCTCGTCACTTGTAAGTTGTCACTCTTCACTGCTCTTCAGGGAGGAAAAACACGTGGCGGAAAAACTCTACATTTTCGACACCACCCTGCGCGATGGCGAGCAGTCACCCGGCTGCAGCATGAATCTGGATGAAAAGCTGCAGATGGCCCGCCAGCTTGACCGCCTCGGCGTGGACATCCTGGAGGCTGGCTTTCCCATCGCTTCCGCCGGCGATTTCGAGGCCGTGAAAGCGGTTTCCGCGGAAATCCGAAGGCCCATCATCGCGGCGCTGGCCCGCGCCAACAAGCTGGACATTGATCGCGCCTGGGAGGCTTTGAAGGGCGCGGCGCGGCCGCGCCTTCACACCTTTCTGGCCACCTCGGACATTCACCTGAAATACAAATTGCGCAAGAGCCGCGCCGAAGTGCTCAAGATGATCAGCGAAGCCGTGGGCCACGCCAAATCCTATTGCCAGGACGTTGAGTTTTCGCCGGAAGACGCGGGCCGCACCGATCGCGATTACCTGGTGGAGTGCTGCCACGCCGCGGTGGAGGCGGGCGCAACCGTCCTGAATCTGCCGGATACGGTGGGCTATTGCCTGGAGCCGGAATACGAGACGATGTTTGCGGACATCAAAGCCCGCGTCCCTGGCATGGAGGGCGTGGTCCTGAGCACTCACACCCACAATGACCTGGGCATGGCCGTAGCCAACACTTTGGCGGGGATTCGCGGCGGCGCCAGGCAGGTGGAGTGCACCATCAACGGCATTGGCGAGCGTGCCGGCAACGCTGCGTTGGAGGAAGTGGTGATGGCGGTGCACGTCCGCCGGGACGTGGTTGCTCTCGAGACGGACGTTTGCACCCCGGAGCTTTACCCCGCCAGCCAGCTTCTGACCCGGCTTACCGGTGTGTTTGTTCAGCGCAACAAGGCCATCGTCGGCAAGAACGCCTTTGCCCACGAAGCGGGCATCCATCAGGATGGCGTGCTAAAGAATGCCATCACTTATGAGATCATTTCACCGCAGATGGTGGGTATGCCGTCGAACTCCATCGTGCTGGGGAAACATTCCGGCCGCCACGCCTTGAGCAATCGCTATCAGCAACTCGGTCACGAACTTTCAAAAAGTGAACTGGATCGCGCCTACCAGGCTTTCTGCGAGCTGGCCGACCGCAAAAAGGCCGTTTATGACGAAGACCTGATCGCCATCGTCAATGAACGTCTGGCTCACGCGCCTGAAGCCTTCAGTTTGAAGCTTTTCCAGATTGTTTCCTCCAGCGAAGGCCGCTCCACCGCGACCGTGGAACTGGAAAAGGACGGTAGGGTCTTGCACGACTCGGCGACGGCTAGCGGTCCTTGTGACGCGGCCTTCCGCGCCATCGATCGGCTTACTGGCATACCTGGAACCATTATCGATTTCTCCGTCCATACCGTGGGCCAAGGGTCTGACGGCGTGGCCGAAGTGACCGTCCGCGCCCGCTTTGAAGGCATCGAGTTCACAGGGCGCTCTAGCTTGAACAACGTGGTGGAAGCAGGCGCCCGGGCTTATCTCCAGGCTGCCAACCGCGCCACGAGCGAACTGAAACGAATGGCCGCCGCGGCGTCGTCTCGACCCACTTCTGTCCATAAGAATAAAGCAGTTGACCGTCTGATGCCCGCTGGTTACTAACCCGAGGGATGGCCGTCACCGCGCAAGGAGTCGACATCGGAAAGACACCCGGAAAGAGCCTGGGGATTTACGCCTCAACTTATTGATAACATGTGACTTAATTGAATTTATAACGTGTCGGCTATGGAGCCACTATGAGGCGGTGACCGTTCGGCTTGCGGCGGGTCAATCCACTTTCTGCCGTCCACCCGCTCTTCTAACCTCAAGAAAAGCTTGCATATTCCCAACCGGCTATGGTAACGTAGCAATAACACTTATATGCAGGAGCCCATTCGAGTAGCTCTCTTGCCTGGCGACGGAATTGGACCTGAAGTGGTCCAGGAAGCCGTCAAGGTCTTGAAGGTTGTCGGAGAATCCCAGGAAATCATCATTCGCTACCAGACTGGCCTGATCGGTGGGGCTGCGCTGGATGCTACCGCCGTTCCTTTACCTTCGGAAACCATCGCCATCTGTAACAATGCACAGGCGATATTGCTCGGCGCGGTGGGTGGACCGCAATGGGACACGAAGCGCCCGGAGCTGCGCCCGGAGCAGGGCTTACTCCAGATTCGCCAGCGGCTTGGCCTGTACGTCAACCTCCGTCCCGCCAAGGTGCTGGATTCGCTCATCGGCATTTCTGCTATCAAGCCCGATCATGTGCGCGGCACGGATCTGATCATCGTTCGAGAGCTTTTGGGCGGCATCTATTTTGGCAATCCACGCGGCATCTTTTCCAAAAACGGCGAGCGCGTGGGCGTGAACACCGAAGTGTACCGTGAACATGAAGTGGAACGCGTGGCCCACCGCGCTTTCCAACTCGCCTCCGCCCGGCGCAAGAGAGTCACTTCCGTTGACAAGGCCAACGTGCTGGAAAGCTCCCGGCTTTGGCGCGATGTGGTCACGCGCATCGCCCGCAGCTATCCGGAAGTCGAATTGAGCCATATGTATGTGGACAATTGCGCCATGCAATTGATCGAGAGTCCCGCGAGCTTTGACGTCATCCTCACCAGCAATCTGTTTGGCGACATTTTGAGCGATGAAGCCGCCATGCTCACCGGTTCCATTGGCTTACTGCCTTCGGCCAGCTTGGGTGAGCACTCCGCCCTCTATGAGCCGGTGCACGGATCGGCTCCGAACATTGCCGGCCGCAATCGCGCCAATCCTGTCGCCGCCATCGCTTGCGCGGCGCTCATGCTGCGCTATTCTTTCCGCCGGGAAGTGGCAGCGCAGGCCATCGAAGCCGCCATTGAAAAGGTGTTGAAGCGTGGCGTCCGCACCGCCGAACTCCCGGGACGGGGCAGGCCGGTCACAACCTCACGTATGGGGGACTTGATCGCTGCGGAAACGGCGAAACAACTTGCTGCCGCGTCGCGCCATTCGCATAAGCCTACCAAACCCAAGCGCAAACGCCGCTAGTCTGTAGCAGCGATGTCCTCATCGCCAAAAGACGCCGGTGGGGACACCGGCGCCACAACTCGCCGCGCGGAACTCTGGTTTTGCCGCCACCCGCGCCGCGCGATGCGCATTGTCCGGCTTGATCCGTAGAGGCTGGCTTCAGCCGGGCAGGGGCTTTCCTCTTGAATGGCCGGGCGCGGTTCTTGCTCTTGAATTGCCCGGCTAAAGCCCGCCGCTATGATCCGCCCCTCCCAAACTTTTCCTCTTGCCTTCCCTCAATGCCGGTGGCATACTCCCATAAAATGGTTATGGGAGACGACAGGAATAAGTCCGGCGAAATCCTGCAAGGCACGCTGGACATGCTGATCCTGAAGACCCTGCGGCGCGGTCCCATGCACGGCTATTCCATCGCGGAATCCATCCACCAGCGCTCGGAAGACGTTCTCAAAGTTGAAGAGGGCGCACTCTACCCGGCGCTGCACCGCCTGGAATTGCGCGGTTGGCTCGCTTCAGGGTGGGGTGTTTCGGAGAACAACCGTCGCGCCAAGTATTACCGCCTCACCGCCGCTGGCCGCAAGCAGCTTGCTGCGGCAACCGAACGTTGGGGACGGATGGCGGCTGCCATTACGCGCGTGATGGCGTGAAAGCTTTCAGCCGTTAGCAATCAGCAGTCAGCCAGGAAGGCTGATAGAGGTCGCCACCACCTCGTCGGGTCCGTAACGCGATGATCGAGTGCGGAAAGCTAATGACTGACGGCTGAAAGCCAAGTGAAGGCACCATGTTTAGTGAATGGCTCACCGCATTCCGGCTTCGCATCAAAGCGCTCTTCAAGCGGCGTCAGCTTGACCGCGACCTGGAAGATGAACTGACCTTCCATCTGGCCATGCGCGAAGCGAAGCAAGCCGAATCCGGCATGTCCCCGGATGAAGCTCGCTGTGCGGCACGGCGGCAGCTTGGCAATCAGACTTTGCTGAAGGAGGCGACTCACGATATGTGGACCTTCATCTGGCTTGAATCGCTCTGGCAGGACGTTCGCCACGGGGTTCGATCGCTCAGGAAGAATCCCGGCTTCACGGTGGTCGCCATCATCACGCTGGCGCTCGGCATCGGCGCAAACACGGCCATTTTCAGTGTTGTCAACGCCGTTCTGATCCGGCCGCTACCCTACGCCGACCCTGGCAGTTTGGTGTGGGTCAGCGATTACATACCGGCCATGAAAAACGAAGCCGTTACGGATCCGGACTATGAAGTCTGGCGAAACCAGAACAAGGTATTCGAGCAGCTTGCAGGTTACGGCGGTGGGGCCGACTACAACCTGACCGGCCAGGGCCGGCCGCAGCGCGTGACTGGCTGGGCCGTCACGGCCAATTTCCTGCCGCTTCTCGGAATTCGTCCCATTCTCGGCCGCAATTTTCTACCGGAAGAGGATTTGCCCGGAAGCGATCTTAACACCCCAAGAGTTCCCGTCGTCATCATCACTCATCGCCTCTGGGACCGGCTGGGTTCGTCGCCGAAAATACTCGGCAAGCAACTGATGCTCGATGGAGCGCCATACACCGTCGTCGGAATTCTACCCGCCAATTTCCGGTTTCCCGGCGAATCGCAGCCTGAATTGCTGCGACCGGCTGGACTCTCCCCGAAGCCCGTTTGGGACATGCGAAAACCGATGTTATTAATGCGCGTCATTGGCCGGTTGAAACCCGGGGTTACGATTCAGCAGGCTCAATCCGACGTGGCGGTGATGAACCAGTGGATCCGCTCCCAACTGCCGCCGGGTTTTGCGCGCATGACGGCCGGAACGCGCGCTGAGATTATTCCTCTTCAGCGTCAACTCGTGGGCAGCGCCCGAACATTTCTTCTGATTCTCTTCGGGGCGGTGGGATTCGTCCTGCTCATCGCCTGCGTCAATGTGGCCAATTTGCAAATGGAACGCACCACGACCCGCCGCAAGGAGATTGCCTTGCGCATGGCCATTGGGGCAGGACGCGGGCGAGTGATGCGCCGGCTGCTGGTGGAAAGCCTGGTCGTGGCGTTATTAGGCAGCATGGTGGCGCTGGCCATTGGCTTCGGCGGCATTCAAATTCTTCGCACCCTTGCGCCGCCGGAAATTCCAAATCCTTCCGCCATCACTCTGGATCCCTGGGTGCTGGGCTTCACCCTGGCGCTCGCCTGCCTCGCTGCCATCCTGTTTGGTCTGGCGCCTGCTCTTCAGGCCGCGAGGACCGATTTGAACCAGACGCTGAAAGACACGGGATGCGGGGAAGCGCCGTCGCATTTTCGCTTGAGGAATGTGCTGGCGGTCTCAGAGATCGGACTCGCCGTGGTCCTGGTGATTGGATCGGGACTCCTCATCCGCAGTTTCGTGCAATTGATGGACGTCAACCCTGGGTTCAACCCCAGCCATCTCTTGACGGCGCAAACCTGGCTGCCCCTTCCCCGCTATGCGAATCCGGCGCAGCAAATCGAGTTCCTGCAGGAAGTGCTCCGCCGCGTGAGGACATCGCCCGGGGTCGAGGACGTTGCCGGCGGCACAGGGATGCCCTTTTCCGGATTCGAACTCATGAACACATTCACCATTGAAGGCGAGCCGGCACCACCGCCGGGCGCTTTCCGCGCGGTTCCAGTCACCTCGGTCAGCGAAGATTACTTCAGTACTCTCAAAGTTCCGCTGGTTTTGGGACGCTTCTTCACGGCCCATGACGCCGAGGGCAGCCAGCCGGTGGTCATTGTCAACCGGGCTTTCGCGAGTCGGTACTTTGACGGTGAAAATGCCGTCGGCAAGCGCATCAAGCTGGGACGGCCGAACCGCGATTGGTCTGCCATCGTGGGCGTGGTGGGCAATGTCCGCTACCGGGGTCTCGACGATCTAAGTGAACCCCTGGTTTATACTCCTTACCTCCAAACTCCGGCACCCTTTGTCAGCCTCATCGTCAGGACAACATCTGATCCATTGAGTCTAGCCTCGGCGCTGCGAGCGCAAGTCCAAGCCGTGGATAAGAACCAACCGGTCTTTGACATTCAGACCATGCAACAGAAGATTGACGCAACGCTCGGCTCGCGCCGCTTCAACATGTTTTTGCTGACTACCTTTGCATTGCTTGCTCTGGTGCTGGCCGCGGTTGGGCTTTACGGAGTCATTTCCTATTCCGTCGCGCGGCGCACCCACGAAATTGGCATCCGCATGGCGCTGGGGGCGCAACGCCGTCAGGTGCTGAGAATGATCTTGCGGCAGGGCATGATCCTGACTGCTTCCGGAGTAGTCGCCGGACTGCTTGGCGCCTGGGGCCTCACGCGCCTGCTCGTGAGCATGCTGTACGGTGTGAAGCCAACCGATGCGATCACCTTTACTGCCGTACCGTTGGTGTTGATCGCCGTTTCGCTGCTCGCAACTTTCCTTCCCGCCCGCCGGGCTACGAAGGTTGATCCCCTGGTGGCGTTGCGGCATGAGTGAGAATCAGGTGTCAGGTTCCAGGTGTCAGGTGTTAGCGCGGATCATTCACTAAGTTCTCGTTGCGGGATCGTCAGAGCGCGATTTTGACCGTGCCAAATGACGCGAATCCCGCCAATAATCAACCCACGGGTGAACGCCGTCAGCATAGCGTAGGAAGAACCCTTGCGGTCACCCAGCGTTCAGACAGGCATACAACGGGCACCCCGACGCGACGCAGGGTGGAACGGGCTCGTGGCGGCCGGCTTCAGCCGGGCACAGGTTTTGGCGCGTTTGCACGCCGGCCACGCCAAGCCAACCGCTACGCCGTCCCGGCGCGCGGCAGACTTTCACGTGCCGGGCTGAAGCCCGCCCCTACGTTCCGCGTGAACCGGGCGGGCACGAGGTCTGGACCTATACAACAGGAAATATGCTGGCGAGACGCCGGCGCTACGTCCTTCCATTTTTCCATTGCCTTCCCTGCCCAAATTCCAAATAATGTTCGCCCGGAGGCGCAATTGAAACCACTAATGATGGCATCGGTATTACTGTTTCTTATCGGCCTGCCCGTTCCCGCTCAGAGCCAGGCTTCAGAATTGGTGCGCGGCGCAGACCTCGTGCTACTGAACGGGAAGATCTGGACTGGCGAGCCGATGGCTGTTCCCGAAAGCAACGCACCGCCGGCGCGATTCGTCGAGGCTGTAGCCATGCTGGACGGACGCATCCTGGCCACGGGAACTAGTGACCAAGTTCGCGCTTACGTTGGAAAAGGAACGCGAGTGATCGATCTCGGCGGCAAGTTTGCCATGCCGGGCTTTATTGACGATCACGCGCACTTCATGGACGGCAGCTTCCAGCTTCTTGAAATCGACCTGAAGCATACCAAAAGCGAGGCCGAATTTGTCCGCATGATTGGCGGGAAGGCGAGCACGCTGAAGCCCGGACGTTGGCTGCTGGGCGGCGACTGGGACGAAGAGGCGTGGCCCGACGCGAAGCTTCCGACGCGATGGATGATTGATGCGGTCACGCCCGACAATCCGGTTTTCATCGACCGCTATGACGGCCACGCCGTCCTGGCCAACAGCCTGGCGTTGAAGCTGGCTGGCGTCACCAAGGACACACCCAATCCAACCGGTGGAGTCATCGTGCGCGATCCGAAGACCGGCGAGCCGACCGGCGTGCTGAAAGACGCAGCAGAGGATCTGGTGGGGCGGATTATCCCTTCGCCCACTGACGCCGAGATGGAAGAAGCATTGGAGGTAGGCCTGGCGGAGGCGCGCCGCGTGGGCGTGACCGGCGTCAATGACATGAATCTGAGTGATGACTTTCCGCGCGAAATCCACTTGCTGCGACGTACCCAACTTGAAGGCCGGCTCACCTGCCGCTTCTATGAAATTACTCCCATCCAAGAATGGAAGAGGCTGGCGGCGGCCGGAATCTCCCACGGCATGGGCAGCGAGTTTATCCAAATGGGCGCGGTGAAGGGTTTCGCGGACGGCTCGCTCGGCTCGCGCACAGCCTGGTTTTTCGAGCCGTATGCGGACGATCCTACCAATCGTGGAGTGCCCACGCCGCTGATGCAGCCGCCCGCCAAAATGCTGGCGCACGTCAAAGGTGCGGATGCGGCGGGAATCCAAATCGCCGTCCATGCCATCGGCGACCGGGCCAATGCGGAAATGCTCGACATTTATGAACAGGTGGGCGGCTCCAATCCTGCCGCTCACCGCTTTCGCATCGAGCACGCGCAGCATCTTCGTCTCCAGGACATTCCGCGCTTCGGCAAGATGGGCATCATTGCCTCGATGCAGCCTTACCACGCCATTGACGATGGCCGCTGGGCGGAGAAACGCATCGGTCATGAGCGCGCCGAGACCAGCTATGCGTGGCGGTCGCTGCTCGATTCCGGTGCGCCGCTGGCTTTCGGAACGGATTGGCCTGTGGCGCCGCTTAACCCGCTGTTAGGAATTTATGCCGCAGTGACGCGCGCCACGCTCGACGGCAAGCATCCCGGTGGGTGGTTCCCGGAACAACGGATCACGCTGGATGAAGCCCTGCGTGCGTACACGCAAGGCAGCGCCTTTGCCGAATTTGCTGAGCATCAAAAGGGTACCATCGCGCCCGGCAAGCTCGCGGATATCGTCGTGCTCTCCGATGATCTGTTCTCGATTCCGCCAGACAAGATTCGCGATGTACACGTCCTTGCAACCGTTATCGGCGGCAAGGTGGTGTACGAGGCGCCGCGCTAATACAAATGCGATAAGTGCTGCGGTAGCGGCTGTCCATGCTGTAGCGGCGGTCTATGACCGCCGGTCTGGACGGCGGTCATAGACCGCCGCTACAGCCCGAGTTCCTCACATCCTCTGAGCGGGATCAGAATGATTTCAGCGCCGTAGGATCGGAGCCGGTCCCGGCTTCCTGGATCATGTGCTCGCCGAGCAGGTCCCAACTCAGGAAATGTCCGCCGGCTGTCGGCTTGCCGTTCTCCGGGTCATAGCATTCGTTCATGCCGCCCGTGGTCTGCAGGTCGTGAATCAACAGGCTCACGGTTTTCCCGGCCAATTCCTGGGCTTCCTTTTTGTAGCCGTAATTCATCAGGCCGTGCATCAGGAGATAGTTCGAGACCACCCAAATGGGGCCACGCCAATAACCGGAGCGCGGGTTGTAAAGCGGCTCGTCCGGCGCCAGGGTGCGGACACCGTAGACCGCCCAGAATTCGCGGGGATTCAGCAGATGTCCTTGAATAGTGCGCTGGGCCTGGGCCGGAGTCGCAATGCCCGCCCAGAGCGGAACGAAGTTGGTCCAGGTCTTGACGCGCACGAACTGGCCCGTGGTCGAATTGATGTTCAGAAACATACCATCCGCGTCCGACCACATCTTGGTCTGAACCAACGCTTTCAGGTTCGCCGCTTTCTTGTGGTAGGCTGCGGCATCTTCCAAGCGCCCGAGTTTATCCGCTAAGATCGAGAGCGCAAGGTACTCGCGGTAGAGGTAGCACTGCAGGTCCACGCCCTCGGTGACGTTCGCGGGCCGGGCTGAAACCGCGGGGTTGTTGTCGACGCCGCTTTCCACGCCATTGTACCAGCGGAAAAATCCGTCGGGCGAGCGTCGAGTGTTTTCCCAAAAGGCCGCCGTATGCTCAAGCCGGGTGAAATACGGTTTCAGCCAATGCGCGCTGCCCATCGTCAGGGAAGCGCGCAGCGCCGCCTGCGCCAGAAACGGCTTGCACATCTCAGGCAGGGCCCACAGCGCGTCCGGCGCAATTTCGCGTGGGGTATACCCCTCATCGTTAGCGTTGGCATCCACGAATTCCAGAAAATCCTTGACGGAGTCCGCGACGGGCTGGCCCACGCCGTCATAGCTTAACGCCACTCCCATAAAGTACATGTCCCAATCAAAAAGCTGAAAGTAAGGACCGCTGGGAACCAGGTATTGATGCTTGAGCAGGCCCTTCGGGGGCTTCACGATGTTTTCTTTCAGTTGATGTTGCTTGAAGAGTTGCGTGATTTCCGAGGAGTCCTGTGCTGCGGCAGGCACGGCCAGGATTGTAAGCAAACACGGCATCACGATCCAGCTCGAAGTCGTGAGTTTCATCGACACCGGCCTCCACCTTCCGTCATGATTCTAGCGCAGTCTCCCGTAACTGAGTGGACGATGTAGCGCCGCCGTCCCGGCGGCATTAGCCGGAAAAGCCTGCCCTGAGCCGATTCGTTCCTCTTCGAATCGCTCTGAGCGCGGCGAAGAGGCTCACGGTAAACTCCGCGAAGGGATGCCGGCGCTACGAGCTGCTTCGTTGTTCAGTCACTTGTGAGACACTACGCCGGGGACTTCAATTTCGCCGCCGAATGAACGTCCCAAGATCACGCAGCCTCCGGGCCAGCGGTACAAAGTTGCGAAGGTCGAGGGCGTTGGCTCCGTCCGAAAGCGCGCGTGCTGGCCGGTCATGAACTTCCATGAACACGCCGTCCACTCCCGCCGCGACACCCGCCAAAGCGAGCGTTTCGATAAATTGCGGTTGGCCACCGCTGCGCTTTCCTTCCCCTCCCGGTAGTTGCAGGGCGTGAGTCACATCCAGCACTATCGGATAGCCCCACTCGCGCATCACTTGAATGCCGCGCATATCCACCACCAGGTTGTTATAACCGAACGAAGTACCGCGCTCGGTAATGAGGATGCGATGGTTCCCTGTGCTCGCCACCTTTTCCACGGCGTGGCGCACATCCCAAGGCGAAAGAAATTGGCCCTTCTTGATGTTCACCACGGCGCCCGAGCGGCCCGCTTCAAGCAGCAGGTCCGTCTGGCGGCAGAGAAACGCGGGGATCTGAATAATGTCGCAGGCGTCAGCCGCCGCTCTGACTTGCCGCACTTCGTGAACGTCCGCCAGCACCGCCAGGCCGGTCTTCTGCCGCACCTTTTTCAGGATTTCGAGGCCCAGCTCGATGCCCGGTCCTCGATAAGCCTGGAGCGAGGTGCGATTGGCCTTATCATAAGAGGCTTTGAAGATGAGCGGCATGTTCAGGGCCCGCGCCGCAGCCGCCAGGCGCGAGGCCATGTTCAACGCATGTTTCTCGCTTTCAATCACGCAAGGTCCGGCAATGAAGAACAGCGGACTTCCCTGCCCCAGCGTGTGCTTGCCCAATTTGACAGCTCGCACGATTACCTATACTCGACGACGAAGCGGCGGTAATCGCTACGCACCACCTCTTCGCTCTCTTCGATTTCGGTTACCCGCGCCGCGCGCGGACCTTCGGCCAATTGCCGCTTGAAAGCTTCGAGTTCACTTTCTTCGCCAACCGCGTAGACTTCCACTGAGCCATCCCACAGGTTTTTTACGTATCCGCGGATTCCGAGCCTAGTCGCCGCTTTCTCCGCGAAGTAACGGTAGCCGACTCCCTGCACCTGTCCTGACACCCGGTACTTCCGAGCCGCGCTCACGGGTGATCTGCTGCCTGATGGTTTTGACGCGTGGGTCATATCGGAAGCTCAGCACGAAGGGCTATTGTGCCACAACTACCGGCGAAATTTGGGGAAGCGAGGAGGTGTGAAAAAATAATAGCCTCGCGCCTCCTTTTACGGAGCGGATCCAATTCGCAGTCCCGGCCACCGCGGCTTCTGAAGCCTGGGCGCCCTTCATATAGAATCCGCCGGTGTCCCTGGCCCGTCGCCCCGAGCTGTGCTGGGCATGAACAAATGAGTCAGAAACCGGAAACCAAGCGGTGTGCTGTTCCGACGGAATGTTATAGAAATAAAAGTAGTTATTCACATTACGTCAAATCTGCCCCGGCCTCCAAAAAACAAAGATCCTTTGTTTTCATATACATTCAAGCTTCGTTCCTTCAATTAGCATCTGCAAACGAACTCCACAACCTTTCTGGTAAGGCGAAAATCCCGCTACGATGCCGCG
>JBOGKI010000083.1:0-11665 GCA_050745605.1 Terriglobia bacterium
TGGCGAGGTAAACTCGCCGCTACGAGATGGTCGCCTCTGTGGCGGGATAAAGCCGCCTGGACCGGCGGAGAAGAGTGAATCGTGGACTCAACGAACGACTGCGTGGTAGTCTTCGCAACATGAACCAGCGCGAAGCACTTGTTGAAGCGATGCGGGCCAATGGCGGGTATGCGACGCTCGGCGAGCTTTACAAGAAGGCCCTTAAGATTCCGAGTGTTCGGTGGGAAACAAAAACGCCCTTCAAATCTATCAACCGTATCGTCCAAAATCCGAAGTATTTCTTTCGAATCCGTCCAGGTCTGTGGGCATTGTTGGAGGCGAAGGATAAGCTGCCAGCCGACCTCGCCGCGAAACCAAAGCCGGAGAGCGATCATACCTACTACCAAGGGCTCCTCGTGGAACTAGGTAATCTCAGGAAACACCAGACGTTCGTGCCAAGGCAGGACCGTGGGAAACCCTTTCTGGGTAAACCTCTCGGCAGCTTGGTTACGGTGGATACCGTCTATCCGTTCACCTACCCCGACGTAGTGCGCCGCGCAGGTGCAGTAGACGTCATCTGGTTCGACCAGCGGAATTTTCCGCTGGAGTTCATTGAGGTCGAGAATACAACTGACATCAACGGTGCGCTGCTGAAGTTTGTGACCCTCTACGCCTTCAACACGACGTACAGAGTTGTGGCTCCGGCCGCACGCCGGAGGGAATTCGAGTCGAAGCTTCACCATCCTTCATTCGATTCTGTCGCGGGGCGAACGAAATTCGCCAGCTATGACCTCGTCGCAAGCATGCATACGAAGGCCAGCGAAGCAATCGCCTTGGAGGATGCGTGGGCAGCGTTATAGCCGGAGAAGAGCGCTACGTGATGTACGGGGCAGCCTACGAGCGTAGAAGGCGGTCCGGTCGTGCACTTGGGTGGGGGGCAATGGGTCCGGTTCAACACGAAACCGACTAAGCCACGCGACGAACTTTTCGCCCCACGGGTCATCGCTCCAGCCAATCGGGCCGCCTTTCAACACCAGCCTGCCCTCGTCTGCCAAGCGGCAGAGTCCAGCCATCGCCTTCGTAGCGGCTCCCCGTCGCTGATGACCCTCTGGCACGGTTATTTCGTCGATATGAATTCCGGCTCTGACGTCCTCGTCCGAATTTGGACAGAGCTGTAGGATTGCCCCGAGTTCAGTTTCGACGACGAACGCACCCTTGGTCCTATCCCAATAGACTTTGCCGAGCCGCCTGAGCATCAGTCCGAGCTTCCCTCTGCCAGCGTCCATGCCACCATTCTACACGCTTGACGGGTCGCCGACGCAAGAAATCGAAACCCCGTGCTCGCAGGCTGGAACTCGCTACGCAAGGCAACCGAGGGTGTTGGCAGCAAGCGGAGAAGCGAACTGAAATTACTTGGCTTCGCTGACGGACGGGATCTAACTCCGCTCGACCGTGCCGCCGCCGCTGGCAGCCTGGAGGAGGTGGCCCGCCTTTGGTGCGCGTGGATACAGAGGACCGATGACGCGGAGCTTGCCGAGACAAACGAACGACTGGTGGTTGCGAAGCGCGTGTTCCCGCAGTTCTGGCGGCTGCAACCAGAGGTGCGCGATTACTTCCTGGATAAGGCCGAGGAACCAGCAGACCGCCAGACGGTCCAGACTATCGAACTGCTTTGCAACGGCAGTGACGTTGTTCAAGGGCTGTCTCTCGACGACATCCGGACACTCTCGCCCTTGTTGCAGCAGCCTCGTCGATTGCCGCCGTTCATTAGAGCGGCGGTTGTCGACTACAAGAAAAACAAGGGAATGCGTGGTTGGAATTTCCCCGACCGGCGAATCGTGCCTCTCGCATGGCGAGAAGCAGCGGGAGGGATGATGGGTTTGTGATCACAGCGTTCCTCACCCGGCGCCATGCCGGGCTGAACAGGAGGGCACAACTTTGGCCGTGACCGAAATTCAGAATTATCTCAAATTGCTGCCGAACGTAAAGCAATCGCCGCAGGGTTTGGTGTGGCTCTCCTATGACCGGGAAGCGGACGCGCTCTACGTGAATTATAAGAAGCCCAGCATTGCCACCGATAGCGAGATTACGGACGATGATGTGGTGGTTCGATACGAGGGTGATGAGGTTGTGGGATTTACCATCCTGCACGCCAGCCAGCGCGCCTGAGCCGAGAGGCCGCCCAGTAGCGCCATGAGGGTGACCTACGATCAGGAAACCGATACGATGACCATCACCCTTCGCGAGGAGCGCATCAAGGAGAGCGACGAAGTCCGCCCAGGAGTTATCGCTGACTTCGGCTACGACGGCGGAATCGTCCGCTTCGAAATCCTCGACGCCTCGAAAGTCGTGAAGAACACCCGCGAAATGCAATTTGCGATTGGGGAGTAGAGGCGGGTTTATCCCGCCACGGCGATGGCGACGTAAAGTCGCCGCTACAGCGTGTATAATGTGGAGTCGTGGCGAGTCCCCCCGGCATTAACCAAGGCGCAGCACGGCGGTCAGAGACCGCCGCTACAACGATTGAGCCCGGCGCTCACGTTCGCAGCATCAATCCTGTTTACAGGCCCTACGGCGTCGGTAAAGTTCAGAAAGTCCGCGATTCCCTCTGCAAGGTCGAATACAATCCCAGTGTTTTCTCGCGACCGCTGCACCGGCCGTGAGTACCGGAATTTCTGCGGAGATATTTTCTGATGTTGACCCACACCACTTCCCAGCCGGAAGGCGCCGCTTCCGCTTTCGTAAGTCTCAGAGATCGAAGAGCTTTCGGGCGGTTGTACGTCCCGCCCGGAACAAAGGCTAGAGTGAAAGCGAGGTTGTGAGTGACTGCCTGGCCGAAGTCCTACAATTGTACGTCCCGCCCGGAACAAAGGCTAGAGTGAAAGGCAGCTTCTCCGTGGCGTCCATCCCAAGGGCCGCAGGGTTTGAAAACGTGCTAACGCGTATTTCTCACCCGTTTCGGCGATGGACCGGAAGGGCAGGGTTTCAACCCTGCCCCACACACGACCTTCCATCAGTCCTCCTGCGGCGCTACAAAGCGGCTGGAAATCACAATTCCAAAAAGGATTGTTTAAGCAAACCCATAAGTTGTTGATAATACAGTTAAATCATAGTTAAAAATCAATCCAAACCCACCCAGCAAAGCCACCGAGAAGTCAACAAAGCTTTTGCTATTAGTAAGTTGTGGATGTTTTTGAAACAGATCAAGGCAAGTGATTAAACACAAAATGGTTAGATCACAATTTGGCTTTGCTTCCGGTCTTTTGACGCCACAAAAATGCCAAAATGTGCCATTGCCCCAAAATCTCACACTTTTTAAGCCATGGCTGTGAAAATAAGCAGCTTAAAGGCGATGCGGCGCGCGGTGATGAGCCTAGGGGCGGGCTTGGGCCGGCAAAGGCCAGCAGAAGCCAGCAGAGGCAGGACCTGTGCCCGGCTGGATCCGTCCGCTTGGCCGCCGCTTCCGAGCCCGATTACCGGATCAGCGCCGGGTGTTTCAGAGGCGGATGGTCAGACTTGGGATTAGCCACGGGATGGCCGGTGGCCGAAGAAAGTTCCCTCCCTTGCTCACCCAGGATTGCCAGAACCTGGGTGTACATTGCTTGATTGAACGTCGATCCCACGGGCTGCTTGGCAACGGCAAAGTAACCGTGGGTGGCGAGCGCAGAATAGGTGCTGGCGAAATAGTCGCCCACCATGTACCCGGAGAACGTATTGGGCAACCAAGTGAGGGTCATCGGACCCGCCAGTTGAATCGCGGGATACCAGGTCTTCCCTCCCGACGTGGAAAACACAAAACCCACATCCAACTGGCAGGTGGACGTGGTGCAGTTGGTTTGCGGGTAATAGTAATAGACGAGAGCCAGGCGGCCTTCGGGGGAGGGAGACGTGGCATCCACCGCCAACCCGGGTAGAAAATGATCGACGGTACTGGAAACGGGATCGATGGGGATGCGGGCCGGCGCCGTCCAAGTGATACCGTCGGCCGAAGTGCTGAGCACAAGGTCGTTTTCCGCGCAATTGGTGCGAAAGCGGCAATCGGACCAGATCACGTAGAGGTTACCGCTGAAGTCCTCGGCTGCCGCGGGCAGCGGACCGCTGCGCAACCCGCCTGCCTCGTTGTGGCTGAAGATGCCGGCCACGGTGACGGTGCTGCTCCAACTGATCCCGCCGTTGGTGGACCGGAAAGACATGACCGAACCCTCAAACGCGTCGTCAATGGGTACGACGACCGTTCCGTTCGGCTGCACCAGAGGCTCGCCGCCGATGCCAGAAGCGAAATTGGCCGTGTTCCGCGCGGGGGACCAGGTTTGTCCTCCGTCGGTCGAAGTGCTCATGTAAATGAGATTGCCTTGCGCGGGGTTGTCCCATTCGACGTAGCAATTCCCGTAATAGCGGCTAGTGGCGGAATTGTCGCAAGTGATCCAATCCTTGTCCGAGCTGTCCACGTTCGGCCCGACGCTCACGGGATTGTCCCAATTGACGCCATCGGTGGACCGGCTGACAATGACGGCCGGGATGGGCGCACCCGAATTGACCAGAGGCAGCGACGAAATGAGCCAAACACCGTAGGCGGCGTCATAGACCACGGCAGCGTCACTCACGGCGTCATAAGGGTTGCTGGGGTTGACCGCCTTGGTGATGCCAGGAAGGTAGCCGTTCGTCCAAGCGGCGCCACTGTTGGTCGAAGTGGCAAAGCCAATGTCCGCCCCGCCGCCGCTGAAGATTCGCGCCACCTGGAAGGCCGTGACGATGGTCGAGCCGTAAGAATAACTGTCCGGTTCGACTTCAGTGGCGTGCTGGCTGGAGGGATTCATGAAGGTGTCTTTGCTCAGTTGCACGAGTTCGACCTGAGCATGAACCGGTGAGGAAGAAAGCAGCATGAAACCCAGCGCCAGTAGAGACGCCAGAAAAACGTGTGACTCATGACTCAGTTTCTGCAAGCTCAATGACCTTTCCATGACGCGCTCATTTCCCTTCTACCTGGAGTTTTCGGGCTCTGGGAATTCCGCCGCGCCGGGATCTGGCCCCTGCCGGCTGGAATTTACCCTTCGTACCGCGCACAGAGCATATGCCAATCACGCGCCCTTGTAAAGCAAGTGTCCCAGCAGACGCACGGTCTGTGACTTCTCGTTCTTCCTATACCGGGCTCGCTCCTTGTAGATTGGGTTTCTGCGCACCAAGCGGCCGGCGGCATGAAGTGAAGCCGTGATTGGCGCACGTCCGGTGGGCCGGGAGTGGTCAGGAATCGCTTGCCTGGAGTATCCTGGACCGGCAATGAAAAGGACATCGTTGGCCCTGGTCATCCTCTTGTTGGCGACCCAATCCTCCGCACCGTCGGCGGCGCGAATTGATGAGGCCTCCTACGCCCAAACGCTGCAGAAATATGTCAGTAACGACGGGCGGGTGGATTATGCTGCCCTCAAGAAGAATCACGCCGGTCTGGATTCTTTCATCCAGGAAATCTCCGCGACCAGCCCCGCCAATGCTCCCCGGATGTTCTCCACTCGCGCCGAGCAACTCGCTTACTGGATCAATGCCTACAACGCCTGGGTCTTGAAGATCGTCGTGGACCACTACCCTATCGAGAGCATCACCAAGATCGGCCTGATCCCCTTCAGCGCTTTTTATGTGGACCGCATCACCCTGGGTGACAAGTCCATGACGCTCAACACGCTGGAGACCGGCGTTCTGAGGTCCGGGTTTCACGAACCCCGCATTCATTTCGCCATCAATTGCGCTTCACGAAGCTGTCCGCCTCTCGCGCGCCAGGCCTACCGGGCGGAAACGCTCGATCAGCAGCTTAATGCCGCCGCCCGGAATTTCGTGAATGACAACCGCAACGTCACCCTGGACGAAGCCCACCATCGCATTGTGCTTTCCATGATTCTCAAGTGGTATGCAAAAGATTTTGAATCGGCTGTTCCGTCTTCCAAAAAGGCCACGGTTCTTGACTACTTGAAGACCTACCTGACGCCTCAGAGGCAGACGGTCCTTAGCCACCTGCAAGGAGCCGCGGTGGCCTATCACCCCTACGACTGGAGCCTGAACGGCAAGTAGGGCCTGCCCGTGCCCGTTCCGTCTGCACTGATTGCGGATCGGGAAGTCCCGCATGCTGAAGAGGGATCTGCGTTTTCGACTGCTATTGCGCTTATTGCAGATTGAGTTGAGGCTCTGATTCTGGCGGGATCGAAGCGTCGGGCCGGCAATTCAAAAAAGAAGCCGGGCCGAAAGATTCGGGCCCGGCTTGGCTGGCGACTTTCTCTGGGGGGAGAACACTTACGGTTGGGCCAGCGCGAAAACTTGACTTTCGCGTCGATCACGCTTTACGCAGACGGTCTCCGGGGGGTCGGGAGTTGAGGGTGGCTCAAATGGATTGCGCGGCAATTCCCAATTGAGACTGGAAAGGGCGATGGAATATTCGGGGGAGGCCTCGTTTGCGGACACCGAAATCTCTGGCGGCGAGAGATAAATTGGACGGCAACTGAGCGCCAAGCCAGGGGTTGGACTCGCTCTCAGGCTCATCGGGCGGAGGGAAGAGCAAATATGCAAGGGGATGCGGTCCCTGCGGATGTTCGAGAACGAAACCAGTAGAAACAGGGCAGGCCCAAAAAAGGCGATATCCTGCAGCCACGTCTGCTTCACCATGCTGATGTGCCCCGCCGTCAGCCGAGTGATCAGGTTGAACGCCAACATGGTGCCCAAGCCGTAAAGCAAGGTGCGGTTCACAGCGCAGGAGCGGCGGTGATAGGCAAGGATTAGCACCCCGGCTGCCAACACAATGCTGGCCATGTCCGCTGCCCGCCACAAGTAGCCTAGAAATCGATGGCTGCCCAGCACCATGGCATAAGCTGTGATCAATTGCATGGCCACTCCCAAGCACAACCACCAGGCAAACAGCACGTTTTTGCGATGCAACTGGTAGTGAAGATAAACGAGCGATAACAAAAACAGAACACTCGATGAAGCAATCCAAAAAGTCACGAGTCTATTCACTGGGGACCTCCTTCAGGGAAGGTCCCCGGTTTTCCATTAAGAGGCGCTACTTCTCGGGCGGAATAGGTGGCTTTGGCCACATAGGGGTTCAGCTCCCTTCTGACCCATGTTTTCGGGGTCAGGGGAACTGTAACCCAACAGTATATTACCTTCCAGGTATATGACATATAAGTAGTAAACATCGTCTCCTTTGTATCGAACATCTGATACGTTTTATACGGCGCTAAGGCGGATCGAGGTGCAACCTGCGCACCACGTGTTCAACCGGCTGCTTGGTGTTTGTCTGTTCCTCGAGCATGTCTAATACGCGCTCGAGGACCATTGCAATCACCTCCGACCGCTTGCGATAGCTGAACTCACACCAGTTCTGGAGCGTCCTGAATTTAGAGACGGTAAGTCGTGTACAGATCGTCATTTGCAGCTTTTCATCATGGCGTCTAGTCATCATTGAAAACCCCCATCGTGAGATGGCGAGGGCAAGCTGAAGTCAAGGCGGGTAGCAGCGGCAGGGCGGGAGTCGAGCCGACCAGAGATCCCGGTGCTCGGTGGCATCCACACCGCCTGGAAAGAAGTGAAGCAGGCGCCCACGCAGTCCTGCGCGAGGGCCGGCCCACTTGGAGCCCCGGCAGTATCTTTCCCATCTCAACCACCGCTACTTCACGCCCTGAGTAGTTACTCATAAGTAAACTTTAACACCCCGAAATGAGACGATGGAGACAGGTGAGACAAGTGAGACACATTTTTTAGGTCTTTAGTTTGTGGGCGTTACGGACCTAAACCTGTTGAAAACTGATAGCCAATCCCAAAATTGGTTCTTTTTGACCCGCTGGGACTTTCTGCGGGCGCGTATCGTCCAAGCAGAAACCTGATCTGCAACGTGGAACGATGTGCATGACCCGCAGCGAGAGGAGTTCTTGCCTGCGGTGTTCGGTCGCTGCAGGCACACGAGCGTGTGCGATCTCGAAGCAGAATCAAGACGAGGAAGAGCCAATGAGTCCCTTGGCTGGGGTCCGGCGCGACCACCTCAATTACGGCACTGGCCTTCATACTGGCCGGGTAGACGTAGGGGCGGCTTGACGCAGCCCGATGGCCTGACGCGGCTTGACCAAAGCCCCCTCTATACATGTATTCTTGGCGCGAAGTAAAATCAACGTGTCAGCGCGGCTGCTATTGAAGCGGCCGGCGCACAGAAAGGCACAACTCCAGCTCAGTGAATCCAAAGGTTCATCGCGCCGCTCTGCAAAAGGTCTGGGAGTCGAGCGACCGGACGAAACATCTCGAGCTTGAAATCGCAAACGGTTGCACCTTTCATTTCGCGGCCGGCCAGTTCATCTCCATTCACATGGACTGGAATGGGAATCGCTACGCGCGCGCCTATTCCATCGCGTCAGCCCTGCGGCCGGATCGTCGCTTTGAGCTTTGCATGCGGGAAACGGCTGACGATCCCGCCACAGCGTGGCTGAATGAACTCCAAGAGGGCGATTCCATCGAGTTTGCGGGACCTTTCGGGTATTTCAAGCTTCGCCAGCCGCCGGATGCGGTCTCAGGATTCGTAGCCACGGGCACCGGTATCGCGCCCATTCGCGCCATGATTCAGCAACTCCACGTCCGGGCCGCCGCCGGCGAAGCCTGGCTCATTTTTGGAGTCCGCCACGAAGAGGATATACTTTACCGGGAGGAGTTTGAGGCTCTGGAGCGCGAAAATCCAAATTTTCACTTCGTTCCCACCCTGAGTCGCGCCGAAGCCGGCTGGGCGGGCCACCGCGGTTACGTCCAGGCTCACGTGGAAAAATATCTGGCTGGGAAGCGTGGCCTTCACATCTACGTGTGCGGAGCACCCCAGATGGTCAACGAAGTGCGGCGTCTGCTCGCCAGCATGGGCTATGCGCGGGAAGCCGTGAGCTATGAAAAATATGAATAGCCGCCGGCGAAGTGCGCTGGACTTGGTCCGAGGAGTCGTGGAAAAAACGGTGGCGTCTGCGAGCGGCAGCGCCGCGCTATCAGCTCCAACCCGGCTCGTGGCAGCCGTCGCTCTGCTGTTCACCATTGCGGGCGTGAGCATGGCCATGGTCCCCGCCCTGGCCGCTTCCGCTTATCCCCCTGCGCAAGCCTCAGAGATTACACCATCCATACCTAATGTCATCATCGTCACCGTGGATACACTCCGCCCCGATCATTTAGCCTGCTATGGCGATAAGCACATTCGCACTCCGAACCTCGATCGTTTGGCCCAGGTCAGCACCCGCTTCACGCAGGCGTTTACGCCGGTACCCATCACCTTGCCCGCGCACACCTGCCTGTTTACGGGGAGCTATCCCATGGCCACGGGCGTGCACGACTTCAGTGGCAACCGGCTTTCTCCAAAGATTCCGACTTTGGCCGCGGTTCTCCGCGAACACGGTTACGTCACGGCCGCCTTTGTCTCCGCGGCGGTTCTGGACAGCCGCTTCGGGCTGAAACAGGGATTTGATACCTATTACGATCACTTCAACTACAACAGCCCGGACGCTTCTGATCTGGATGAGGTCAGGCGGCGTGGCGACCAGGTGACCGACCTGGCGCTCAACTGGCTTCGCGACCGGGAAAAATCCACGTCTCGCCAGCCCTTCCTGTTGTGGGTCCACCTTTACGATTGTCATGCGCCCTACGAGCCGCCCGAACCTTACGCCAGCCGCTATCCGGGCCGGCCGTATGACGGCGCCATCGCCTTTGACGATGCCCAGGTGGGGCGTCTTCTGGATGACATTGACCACGCCGGATGGCTTTCGCGGTCCATCATCGTTCTCTGCGGCGATCACGGCGAAGGACTGGGGGAGCATGGGGAAAAGACCCACGGCTTTTTCGTTTACAACTCCACGCTACACATTCCTTTGCTCATAAAGATTCCGGACGCGAAGCCGGGGGTCATCAGCCAGGGCGTCTCACTGGTGGATGTGATGCCTACGGTTCTTCAGGCTCTGCGCTTCCAAAGGCCGCCCACCGTCCAGGGCCGCAGCCTGCTGAGCGCCATTCTGGGGCGCAGCGCCGGATCGCAATCCAACCTCTACGCCGAAAGTTACCTGCCGCTGCTCCATTTCCACTGGAGCCAATTGCGAAGCCTTGAACTTCACGGCTGGCAGTACATTGACGCTCCCCGGCCTGAGCTTTACGACACTCGCACCGACCCGCAAGAACTTCACAACCTCTATCCCCAGCGCCAGTCGGCCGGTCGCGAGCTGCACGACCGGCTCTTCGATTTTTTGCGCCTTTACACCCCCATCGCAGGGAACGCCACGGCGCAAAAGGACCTGACGGACCCCGCCCTTCTCGAACGTCTGCGTTCACTCGGTTACGTGGCGATTTCGGCGGGCACTTTTTCGGATTCGAGCGGCAAGCAGTTGCCGGACCCGAAAGACCGCATCGGAGTTTACGAGCTGTTCTCCGCGGCCATGTCCGATGGACAGCACGGCCGTTTGCGCCAGGCGCTCGAAAAGCTCGATCGCGCCGGGAAAATTGAACCCGATTCTATTCCTATCGAATACCTGGAAGGCCTGGATGAATACAAGCTTCACAACTATCCACAGGCAATCGAGAGGTTTGGGGCTGCGCTCAAGCTGGACCCCAAATTCAGCATGGGCGATTACTACCTGGGGCTTGTCCAAATCCAGATGGGCGACCTGGACGGTGCGGCTGCTCACTTCGAACAAACCTTGAAGCTGGACCCTCAGAACTTTTCCGCCGCTTACAATCTCGGCGCCATCGATGTGAAGGGCGGCCGGGTTCTGGAAGCCATGAGCAGGTTCAAGCAAGCCGCTGAGATCAATCCAAACTACGAACCTGCCCTTGAGGCCATGGGCCAATTACTGCTCTACGAAAACCATCCACAGAGCGCGATCGAGCCACTGCAGCGCGCCGTGAATCTCGCTCCGTCATCAGCAACGGCCCACCAGAACCTGGGGCGCGCTTTGCAGGCTGCCGGCCGTACCGAAGAGGCGCGGCGGCAGTTCAACCTTGCGGCGCAACTCGCGTCCCAATCGAAATCGCAGTAAACCAGGGATCAAATCATTGGTGGTGCGGAGCTTCCTCTTACGCCGTGTCTTTCCGCGCTCCGGGTGCAATCGGCGAGACTCGTGTGCTTTCCTGATCCGGAAAACACAAGCCACGCTTTGCCAGAGATTTGCAACGGAAAATTTCGGACGGAAAAACGAAGGTATCTGGCGGAGAGGCAGGGATTCGAACCCTGGGTACAGCCATTCAGCCGTACAACGGTTTAGCAAACCGCCGCCTTAAGCCACTCGGCCACCTCTCCGCGACGGACAACTCGCTTAGCTTACCACAAAACCGGGCAGCAGCGACTGCAAAGCCATTCAACGTTCCTGTGCTCAGTAAAACAAATATTTTCTCCAGCGTTCGTCGGACTTGCCCATCAACCGCATGAGCTGCCGGCTGGTGTGAAGGGTGAAGGGGCGAGGCGGCCGCAGCAACCGGAGCCCGGCTTCTTCGGGCAGGCGGTCGCCTTTGCGATTGTTGCAAGGATGGCAGGACGCCACCAAGTTATCCCAGTCGGTGCGGCCGCCGCGCGAACGGGGAGTCACATGATCCAAAGTCAATTCGCCGGCGGGCAGCACGCGTCCGCAAAACTGGCAGGTGTAACGGTCGCGCAGCAGAATATTTTTGCGCGAAAGAGCGCGTGTCTGGTGCGGAATACGGT
>JBOGKI010000084.1:0-11658 GCA_050745605.1 Terriglobia bacterium
GCCTTCTCCACGCTGGATGTTAGCCAATTCTTTTGGCGTTTCATTTTCTCCCCCAAAAGAGGCCAGTTTTTGCGAAATCCCATCCTCGTAAACCGCGAAGTTCCCGGGACGCAGTGCGCTGACGTAGTTCCCCTTCTTGTCCGTCACCGCCACATCCAACACCACCAGATTGACAGTTCTGCGGATAACCGTATTGTCGGGTTCGGCCGTTTGCCCTGCCATCCAAACGGTGGCGCCGGAGAATGCGCACAGAAAAACCAAAGGAAGTATCAAGTGTCGTTTCACCATAGGTCACCCTTTTATCCACACCGCCTCTGCTCTCGACGTTGACCGGGTACTACTCTTCGCAATTACGGTCACGTAGCCGAGAGCTTCACCGGCAATACCCTTCACCCCTTCGAAGAAATTATTCAAACAGCAAAAGCATCTCACGCCAAGACGCAAAGCCTCGCACAGCCGATGCAAGAACCTTCCTTTGGGCTTCTTGGCGTCCTTGCAAGATGCTGTTGATTGCTGCTCAGCATCCTCGGTTCGGATCACTAAGCTCAGCTTGAAGGCGCATCGGGATCAATCTCCCGAAGCCGCTCGGCTCGCCGGCAAGGAGGCAATCTTACCCCTCCGGAATTCCTCGCCGGTTTGCCGCAAAGCGCGCAGCAGAGCGGGCCGGTCCTCAAGGTCCGTGGCGAAAATCTTCGCGACCATGTCGCGCGTCAGTTCGGGAACCAAAAGATCCAGCATCACGGGCGAGTAGCCCTTTTCGTCCGCCAGGCGGGCCCAGTATAAATTGTTGGACTCCCACGACTCAGCGAGCAGGCGGCTGGAGTATCCCATAAAAGTGGGAAAAGGTTTCACATTCAACAGCTCGGTCGCATAAGTCAGGGCAAGCGCCGGATGAGGTACGCCGAAGTCTTCAGACAACCTCTCCAAACTGACTTCGCCGGGATCGCGTTGCGCAAGCTTCTCCAGGTCCTGGCCGGCCTTCCCCCACTTGTTGGCTTGGTCCGCAAATCTTCTCCGGAACTGGGCCGCGAGGTAGAACTTCTCGTCAGGCGTCAATTGGGAAAGCGCCGTCTCCGGATGTCCTGAACGCAGATCCTCCTCCACTTGGTCGATCCTTTGAGGCAGCAGGCGGTCGGAAAGGATATTCATCACCCGCTGGCCGAGTTGCTCATTCTTCCCCGCCGCGGTTAAGAGCTCCTCGCCGTAACGCTGGTAGAGGGCGACGGCGTGGAGCTCAGGCCGGGTCACTCGCCACCACCGTGGCAGGACGGAGCTGACCAGAAGCGACGGCACCATGTCCTCCCAAATCAGTGACTGGACGTTTACCGGCACAATGAAGTCCTGCTCCACCTCCGCCAGGACGTAGGGCAGGTCAGCGAGCGAGCCAGAGAGATGGGCACCGCCGGCAGCCGCCCAACCACGACCTACCATGCTCGGGGTTTGCCAGGCTTGTGGGTCGCCCTCGGTCACTTCTCCCGAGAAATCATGGGAGCGGATGAAAAGCGGATCATTGTACAGCAGTTGAGCTCCAGGAGGCTGGTAGTAGGCGTAATTCAATCCCACCAGGGTGTCCCTCAGAAAGGGGACAAGTTGGCCGCAAGCCGCCGCCAATACTTTGCGAGAGCCGGGTGACTTGATGATGCTCGTCAAATCCGTCGTCATCTCCGCTTGAAGGTGAAGGTTGGCGCTAAGCCCAGCGGTCCACGCGATTCTCTCGCCGCTCGTGAAAAGCGGCTTGGGCAATTGGAACTCCTGAACCTCTTCGACCAGTCCGATCAGATTTCGGGCTGCGGGTTCACCGCGTGCCATTTGATTAAACCCGTCCGCCAACGCGAATATCGTGTCCAGAGAAACAAGGCGTTGCGCGTCCAGGACCGAGCGGATCTTGTTGGCCAGATATTGCCTCACCTGTTGGCCTTCCGGAGTGGTCTGGTCAGGTCCTGCCAGTAAGGCAATAATTCCATCCTGGGAAAGGCGAGGATTGGCGCCCGCAGCGCGCAACATTTCTCGGAGCGAGCTCTGGGCGGCGTCGAAGAGTTGGGCCGAGGAGCGGACTCGGGCAAAAGGATAGATAACCCGCTGCCAGGAATTATTCCAACGGGCGCTGGGAATCTGCTGCTGCCGGGCCAGGATTTGCCAGAGACCGGCGTTGGCTTCAAAAATACCCCGGGCGTCGCCTCGTAACGCACGGTCGCGGATGCGATCAATGTCCTCAGCCACGTTGATAAAGCGGGTGATCGAGGTGTTGTTCAACGCGTGAAACTCGGCAAAAATGGGATACTGGTCGCTGAACCGCGAGAATTTCTCCGCCAGCAGCCTGACGGTTTGAGGGCTTAAACGCTGCTGCGGAGAGCGCCCGCGGTCCACTTCACTGAGCGTCAGAAACATCTGGAGCGGCGAATCCTCCGTGTTCACCCGGGAAAGGGCAAACATTCCCGCCACCAATTGCTCCGGAGTATGCCAGCGCCGGGCCCGCCTGCCCCACTCCCGCACCAGCTTGGAATCGCTTTTTTGGCGCAGGATCTCCTTCCAGACTTCAAGATTTCCGGGAACGCGCGGCTGGCCGGAGGGGTCCAATTGGAGCCGGGTCACCAGAAGCAAGAGGCCCGGATCGGGCCGGAATACCGGCCGCGCAGGCCCGGGAGAGATATTTCGTCCTCTCAGCGCCGAATAGAAACGGCGCAAACGCTGAGGCTCGGTAAAGTATGCCTGCTGGTTCCCGTTGACCCGTGACAAGGCGTCAAAATAGGCCGCCAACCAGCCCTCATCTTTCTCGAGCAAACGGGGCACGAATTTTCCCGGAGCGTCCGGGCTTGCCCCCACCAGACTCTTCCAGGCTGGTTTTGCTGGATATCCGCCGGGCACCACCACGTTCCCACCCTGGATATAAATGCTGCTGCCATAGAAATCAAGAACCGGCGCGAGGGGAACGAGCTTCTCCAGCCCTGGAGATCGCTCGAGGTACGCGCGGGTATTCCCGTCAATCCTGGCGAGCGCCCAGTAGAGCCGGGCCAGGTCGGGATCGCGCAAAAGCGAGTCGATGACATCTTGATCCTTTCCGTCTTTGTTATGCGCGATCCAATCGGCCGGGCTGCCCAGTACCGGCGCTTGGGAACTGGAATACGAATAGACGAAGGGCTTGCCTCCCCGCAACATGTCTTCCAACCGGGTAAGAGGGAACCCGGAGTCGATGGTGAGGAAGGCCCTTTTCGGATCGGCGGGTTCCAAGGAAGTGTTGGGTCCGCAGGGTTGGCGAAGCCGGTAGCCGAGGGTGGTCAGCAGCGGCTGCGCCTCGCTGCACTTGGAGATGCGGATGACTTGTTCAGGGCCCGCCAGGGCCACCAATTCTCTGGCTTGTTTCAGGTATCGCTTCACCAAGATGAGATACTCAGTGGGCTTGCGTCCCTTGCCCTGCCCCTCATAACCATCGATGATCACATTGCGCGCCAGCAGCGGTAGTACTTGCTCCGACGAGACCTCTTGGCTGATGGCAGCCATGCGCAAAAAAGGGCGCAGAGGGCCTGGAATCGTGACACTCGCCGAGGCGGCCGCAGGAACTTCCCTGGAAGACTGGAACGCGCTCGCGGTATTCGAAGGGGATTGTAGAGCCCCACTCCAAGCGTTGCCGGGCAGGCAGGCACAAACAAGCAGAAAACCCGTCAGCAGGAATCCGGATAGGCGGAAGGGAGATTTCATGGCTGAGTCCTCCTACAAGCCTTGAGGCGGATCTCGCTTCGAGAATTGCGGCCGCCTGTGAAGGCAACTAGCCTGACTCAAGATCAGGACTCCAACCGGGCTGGTCCAGGTCTTGAGAACCACTACTTCATTTCGCTGCTCGTCAGAATCCGAATTCCAAGAGCATACGCCAGACTACAATGTCAATCAATGGTTTTGGCGTCTTGCCCGTCGATTCCGCAACCCCGCACCCATTGCCAGCGGCTGGCCCTGTCACAGGACGCCGCCGGGATATAATGCCAAGAAGGAGCAAATCTTGAAGCCTGTCATCATTGCCGGCGCGGGGCTGGCGGGAAGTGAAGCGGCGTGGCAGATTGCGGCGCGCGGCATTCCCGTTACCCTGTTCGAGATGCGGCCGGCCCGGAAAACACCCGCCCACAAAACCAGCCTGTTCGCCGAGCTGGTGTGCAGCAACTCGCTGAAATCCAATTCCCCCGGCGCGGCCTCGTGGCTCTTGAAGCAAGAACTGCGGCGCGGCAACTCATTCCTGATGCAACAGGCGGACTTTCACGCCGTGCCGGGTGGCGCCGCGCTGGCCGTTGACCGCGAGGGTTTCGCACAGGCGGTCACGGAGCTCCTTGAGCATCATCCTTTGATTTCGGTTCGCCGCGAAGAACTGGCGGAAATTCCCGTCAACCAGATCTTCCTGATGGCCACGGGACCGTTGACCTCGGATGCGCTCGCCCACGAATTACAAAGCCTGACCGGCGCGGGAAACCTGGCTTTCTATGACGCGATCAGTCCCATCGTGGATGCCGAAACGCTCAACATGGATCGCATCTTCCGCGCCTCACGTTACGGCAAAGGCGGAGAGGACTACCTGAATTGCCCACTGGACGAGGAAGAATATCGCGCCTTTTACGAAGCCCTGCACGCAGCGGAAGCCGTGGAACGTCAGGCCTTCGAGGACACGCGCTACTTCGAAGCGTGTCTGCCCATCGAGGAGCTTTCACGCCGCGGGTTTGACACGCTCCGCTTCAGTCCCATGAAACCCGTGGGTTTGGCCGATCCGCGCACCGGAAGGCGGCCCTATGCCGTGGTGCAGCTTCGTCCCGAAAATCTCCGGTTTTCAAGTTACAATCTGGTGGGCTTTCAAAACCATCTGAAATTTCCCGAGCAAAAACGCATCCTGCGCATGATTCCAGGCCTTGAGAACGCCGAGTTCCTTCGCTTCGGACAAATTCACCGGAATACTTACATCAATGCCCCGCGCCTGCTGGAGCCAGACCTCAGCTTGCGCTTGGCTCCGCACGTTTTCATCGCAGGACAACTTTCCGGCGTGGAAGGCTACGTGGAGTGTATCGCCACCGGCTTCCTAACTGGCCTCGCCATTGCACATCGCTGCCGGGAAGTGCGCTTTGTTCCACCACCTCGCGCCACCGCGCTGGGGTCGCTCGTTCATTACATCACTCACGCCGACATGAAGGACTACCAGCCCGCCAACATTTCGTTTGACTTGATCCCCCCCCCGGACGGCCTGCCCCGGCATATCGCGCGCGACCGCAGGGCGCGGCGTGAACTCCAGTGTGACCGGGCGTTGGATGAACTTTCCCGCTGGTGGAATGAGATAGAGGCCTCCGGCGTTGGCGGGAACCCGGTAGCACCCAGTGTCGCCTCTCCCAAAGCCCGCGGTTTGCAAGGAGATTGAATGGACGAATTCTTTGAACCTTATTTCCGTTATCTCCAATTCGAGCGGAATGCGTCACCGCACACGGTGCGCAGCTATCGCGCCGACCTGCTTCAATTCCGCGACTTCCTGAAGCGCGAGCAGCCGGAATTGCCGCTCACCGTGGGATCCATCGATGCCGCGCGGATTCGCGCCTACCTCGCTTACCTTTATGAAGCGGAGCGGAAGAAAACTTCGATTGCGCGGAAGCTGGCAGCTCTCCGGGCGTTCTTCAAATTTTTGGTGCACGAGGGAAAGCTCACCGAAAATCCGGCGGCCGACATCTCGACCCCCAAGCTGCCGAAGATTCTGCCTCGCATCATGACGGAAGAGGAGACGAACGGATTGCTTGACCGGATCGCGGAGCAATCCGAAGCCGGCGAACCGGCGATAGCGCGGGACCGCGCCATCCTGGAACTGCTTTATGCCTCCGGCCTGCGAGTGAGCGAGCTAACAGGCCTTGACCTTCGAAGCATCAACCTGGGTGATGGCCTGCTGCTGGTGCGCGGCAAAGGGCGGAAAGAACGCATGGTGCCGTTCGGCTCCAAGGCGCGTAACGCCATCCTCAATTATCTTCCGGCGCGTGAGAAGACTCTTCGCATCGGCCGCAGCGCCTCGCCCGCGCTCTTTCTCAATACTCGAGGCGGACGCTTGACCCCGCGCTCCGTAGACCGCCTGGTGAAAAAATATGTGAGGCAATTCGGCCCGCCGGTGAAAGTCAGCCCGCACTCCTTGCGTCACGCCTTCGCGTCGCACCTGCTGGCCGAGGGCGCAGACCTGCGAGCGATTCAGGAGATGCTGGGCCATGCCAGCCTTTCAACCACGCAGAAATACACGCAGGTTTCCATTCAAAAACTGGTGGAAATCTATGACAAGACCCACCCCAAAGCGTGATGAAAACCGAGGGTTCATGCGCCACGGAAATAAAACTGACCGCCACCATCGCCAGCTCTATCAGGAGCGTCATCCCGGTTTCGCACACTCGCAGCCGCCGGGGACCGCGGCCGGAAAGGCTATAATAGTGGTTAGCCCGCAACATTTAGGGAACGCGAATCCAATGACTCTGGCGAGGAATCATGGCTGAGTTTGTGAAAGTGGCCGAGCTGTCTGATCTGAGGGCCGGGACGGGAAAACCCGTGGAGGTGAATGGGAAGACCATCGCCATCTTCAACGTTGATGGCACGATCTATGCGATGGATAACACGTGTCTGCATCATGGCGGCCCCTTGGGCGACGGATTTCTAGAGGGTCATATTGTGACCTGCCCCTGGCACATGTGGGAATACAACGTCCGCACAGGAGAAGTTTGCGACAACCCCGATCTAAAGGTAACCATCTACCCCGTCGAAGTGGATGGAAACGATATCAAGGTGGCGATCTGACCGGCCGAAGTATTACGCGGGGCCTGTCATTCTAAGGCAGAGCGAAGAATCCCAATGGCCATCAGCTCTCAGCCATCAGCTCTCAGCCATCAACTTGCAGCCTGGGCGGTTTGTTCCTCTTGCTGATCGCTGATCGCTGACGGCCCGCGAGCCATGCCCGAACTTCCTGAAGTCGAAACCGTTCTCCGCGGGTTGAGCCGGCGGGTGCTGGGGCGGAAGATCGCCTCGGTAGTGGTTCACAATCCTTCGGTCATCGCTGGACCGGTCGAAGAGTTTACGCGGGGCGTGGCAGACCGGTGCATCGTGGCTCTTCGGCGCAAGGGCAAGACGCTGGCCGCCGAACTTCATGGCTCGAACGGCGCTTCACCGACGTATCTGATCGTGCGGTTAGGTATGACGGGCCAAGTGACGATCGTGCCGCCGGACTCGCCCGTGCAACCCCACACTCACGTCCGATTTCTTTTCGAAGACGGCGGCGAAGAGATGCGCTTCCGCGATCCTCGCCGGTTTGGTGGCCTTCGCAGTTGCTCCCCTGAAGAGCTGGAACGCATCTTCGGTAGGATGGGGCCGGACGCCCGCGAGATAACTTTCGAACAGTTTGAGGAAGTCCGGCGGGGCCGGACTGGCGCCGTCAAAGGGTGGCTCTTGAATCAGCAGATGCTGGCGGGCCTGGGCAATATCTACGCCGATGAGTCTCTGTTTGAAGCGGGCATCCATCCTCGCACGCCGGCTGGCCGGATTTCCGCCGCCAGGAGCCGCAAACTGCTCCGCGCCATTCACAAAGTGCTTAACCGGGCCGTAAACCTGCAAGGAACCAGCTTTCGGAATTACATCGACGTTGAGGGGATGCCCGGCAATTATGGGATCCGGCTCCGTGTCTATCAGCGCGATGGAAAACCCTGCCGTCGCTGCGGGACCACTCTTCGTCGCATCATTGTTTGCGGGCGAAGCAGCCATTTCTGCCGTAAGTGCCAGCCGCGTCCTCGGCATCCCGCAGCACCGGGGCGGCCGCGAAAGGCGAAGAGCCTTCGGTGCAGTACCGGACGGCTGCCGAAGCAGACGGCCAGCAAGCCGGGCGGCAGGCCGTGAGCCGGCGGAGTCTTTCCATGACGATCAGTGAATCCATTGAAACCCTGGGACAGGGTCGGAACCTCTCCTGCGCCGAGGCGAGAGAGGTGATGGAGGAGTTGCTGTCCGGACGAGTCCAGGACGCGAAGATCATCGCCCTTCTGACGGTTTTGAAAGAACAGGGCGAGACCGCGGAGGAGTTGGTGGGATTCGCCTCGGCCATGCGCTCCCGCGCCCGAGAGGTGTTAAGCGACGCCGGGATCGATTGGACCGAGCTGCACGAGCCGGGGCCGTTGCTCGATACCTGCGGCACCGGCGGAGATAACTGCGGGACCTTCAACGTTTCAACCGCCACGGCGCTGGTGGCTGCCGCCGCGGGCGCGCGCGTTGCCAAGCATGGCAATCGCTCCATCTCCAGCCGCTGCGGCAGCGCCGACGTGCTCGAAGCGCTGGGAGTGGCCATTGACCTTCCGCTGGTCCGCATTCCGCAATGTCTCGAAACCACCGGCTTTGTTTTCCTATTCGCGCCGCATCTTCACCCCGCCATGAAGCACGTGATGAACGCCCGGCGCAGCATGAAGACCAAGACCGTCTTCAATCTGCTCGGTCCGCTCACCAATCCGCTGGGCTCGACCGCGCAGCTCGCGGGAATCTACCATCGCGGCCGCACGGAAATGATGGCGCGCGCCCTGGCCGCCGTCGGCACCCAACGCGCCTTCGTCGTCACCAGCCACGACGGTTTGGATGAGATTTCCACGTCGGCCCCTACACAAATATCCGAAGCCAATGGCGACGAGGTTCGCACCCGCGACATCGCGCCGGAGGATTTCGGCCTGTCGCGCTCACCCGCTGGATCCATCGAAGGCGGCGATGCCCGGACGAACGCGCAAACGTTGATTCGGATTTTGAGGGGCGAGACTGGACCTTATCGGGACGCCGTGCTTGCCAATGCATCCGCCGCACTAGTCGTAGCCGGCGTCGCTTCAGATTTCCTGGATGGGATTGAAAGAGCCGCAGCGGCGATCGATTCAGGCGGAGCGGCCACCAGGCTGAAACTACTGATTGAGTTCTCCCGGAATCATCACTCGTAGAGGCTCATCGCGTGGCTGGAAGCAGCAAGAAGCTCCTGCTGCTATCTTTGGGATTTCGATGGCGCGTTGGGCTTTGAAATTACAGTTCCAGAAAGTTGTGAAGCAGTTGCTTGCCGGCTCCCGTCAGCACGGACTCCGGATGAAACTGAACGCCTTCCACTTTCCATTCCTTGTGACGCAAGCCCATGATAATGCCACTGGACGTGGTGGCTGAGATTTCAAGACATGACGGCAAGCTGGACCGCTCGACGATCAGGGAATGATACCGGGTGGCAGGAAACGGATTGGGCAGACCGGAAAAAAGGGTTTTGCCATCGTGGATGATTGGGCTGGTCTTGCCGTGCATAATCTGGGACGCACGGACCACCCGGCCGCCAAATGCCTGGCCGATCGCCTGGTGGCCAAGACAGACTCCGAGAATCGGCAGGTTGCCGGAAAACCGCTCAATCACTTGAAGGCATATTCCCGCCTCGGAGGGAGTCCTCGGACCGGGCGAAATCACGATGCGTTCCGGGGCCAACTTCTCGATTTCATCAAGCGTCGTCTGGTCGTTGCGCCGAACGTCCACTTGGGCGCCCAATTCGCCCAAATACTGAACCAAGTTATAGGTGAAGGAGTCGTAGTTATCAATTATCAAAATCATCGCACAGACTCGGCTCCCTCACGGCCGGATCACAGAAGAGGGGTTTCGTCTAATCTTTGAATAGAGAATCAAACTTCTTGCGAACGTCGCCAGCCCTTCCGGTCGGCTGGTCACCGGCCGCGGGAGCTCGTGAAACCGCCTCAAAATAGTCGCAATAATTCGCGGCCTCTTTGTCGCGCACCCATTCTGCCTGTGGTTCCGAGCATTGGTTGGTCTTACCGGGATCGAAGAAGCGGCAGTTCCGGCAGCAGTGGAGGTCAGTTCCGCAGCGCGGGCACGATTCACGTGTTCCCAGGCGGGTTCCCGGTGACAACGAAATCGTCTCTCCGCACTTCCAGCAACTGAAAGTCATGGAGGGATCCTGGACTGAGCCGAGCGGAGAGGGACTCGGATGGAGGTCCTCTCCGCAGGGCGTCGCGTCAGTGGGTGCTGGCTTGATCCTCGTCCGGGAACTCCGCCGCAACGCCGGACACCGGAGGCATCTCCGCCTCGGCCGACTCGGCTGCGGTTTCCGGAAGCTCCGGCTTCGGAGCTTCAACTTCGGTCAGCAACCGGAAATTGCGATAGAGGGCGAGGCCCGTGCCCGCCGGGATCAAGCGGCCCATGATCACGTTTTCCTTCAAACCTCGCAGGTGATCCACCAGGCCGCGGATGGCGGCTTCCGTCAGCACGCGAGTGGTTTCCTGGAAAGATGCCGCGGAGATGAAGGACTCCGTGGAGAGCGAGGCCTTGGTGATGCCGAGCAACAGCGGACGACCCGTGGCGGGTTTGCCGCCCCGGGCGATCACGCGCTCGTTCTCCTCGCGGAAGCGGAACTTATCCACGTGCTCGTCGAGGAGGAATTCCGTATCGCCCACATCCTCCACCTTTACCCAGCGCATCATCTGCCGGACGATGACTTCGATGTGCTTGTCATTGATATTGACACCCTGGAGACGGTAGACCTCCTGAATCTCATCCACCAGGTACTTTTGCAGCTCCTTTTCGCCGAGAACCGCAAGAATGTCATGCGGATTGCGCGGTCCATCCATCAGCGGTTCGCCCGCCCGCACGCGCTCGCCTTCCTGCACGGAAACGTGTACGCCGCGCGGCAGCAGGTATTCTTTCGGCTCACCCTTGTCGGGCGTCACCATGATCTTGCGCTGGCCCTTCAAGACCTCACCGTACTTGACCGTGCCATCGATTTCGGAGATGACTGCCGTCTCATGCGGCTTGCGGGCTTCGAACAGTTCCACCACCCGCGGCAGGCCGCCCGTGATGTCCTTGGTCTTGGTGGTTTCACGGGGAATCTTGGCCAGTACGTCACCTGGACTCACCTCGTCATCCTCTTGCACCATCAGGTGAGCGCGAGACGGGAGCAAGTACTTCTTGGATCCCCTCTTTTCGCTCCGGATCACCAATTGCGGCTGCAGCTTTTCATCCGGTGAATCCGTCACGACCCAGCGGGAAAGGCCCGTGACTTCGTCCACTTCTTCGCGGAAAGTCACTCCCTGATCGAGGTCTTTGAACTGCACCGTTCCGCCCACTTCGGTCAGGATGGAGAAGGTGTAAGGGTCCCACTCGACAATGGTTTCGCCCACTTTCACGGGCGAGCCATCGGCCACTTTGATCTTCGCGCCGTAAACCACCGAATGGCGCTCGCGCTCGCGGCCCTTATCGTCGACGATGACGACCGCGCCGTTGCGGTTCATCACCACGTAATTGCCGTCGCGGTTCTTCACCACTTGCAAGCCTTGAAACTTGATGAAGCCATGGTTCCGGGCCTCGAGCGACGATTGTTCGCTCACCCGGCTCGCCGCGCCGCCAATGTGGAAGGTCCGCATGGTGAGCTGTGTTCCGGGCTCGCCAATGGACTGAGCGGCAATCACCCCTCCCGCCTCGCCAATCTCCACCAGTTGTCCGGAGGCAAGGTTTCTGCCGTAACAGCGCACGCAGACGCCGCGCCGGGACTCACAGGTGAGCACCGATCGGATCTTTACGCGTTCGATGCCCGCCGCTTGAATCGCAGCCGCCAGATCCTCATTGATTTCCTGGGTCACGTCAACAATGATGTTCCCCTCGTAATCCTTAATC